>JAGCSL010000011.1 GCA_017964115.1 Candidatus Saccharimonadota bacterium | reverse complement strand
GTTGAGGCTACACAATGACCTTAAGACAGAACATGCAACAGTAAGGGGTATCCAGAGTATATTTCGTGATTCGTTCCGATATTTAAGCGTTCTGAAGTAACAACGGGTAAAGGAAAATGGCCAGGTGAACCCTGTCCATTTTTTAAGTTGAGAACGCTGACGGATGGAACGGAACGACTTCGACCAACTTCCCGAAGGAAAGCCTGAAATCTACCTCGAGAGAGTCAGGGGAAGGCGTATGCTGAAACAGCGTGCTCTCCAGCTCTCTCTGATAGTGGGAGATGCGGTCGACCGCGTGTTCGTCGGCAGTCAACAGATCGTGTTGGCTGCTCATGCTACCTTCGTACCAAGGCCCAGCTTTCCAGGCTTCATTGTTGGGCACGGAGTTCACGGCGTCAACTAGCGCTCTCCAGTAGTGAGCCTCTTTGGTCTCGGCGATATCCAGATCAATGTCAAAACGCCCCACCGCGTATTCCAGCCCCTCGAAGGGATTTTCAATAGTGCGGCGCGTATTCAGCACCCTTTCCATCGCTACCGAGTCCTCGGCGTAATCGCGATGCACATCGCGACCTTCGCTAGCAAGTTTTCTGGCCGACTCTACGGCGGACAGATCGCCTCGCAGCGCTAATAGGCCTTTTGCCGCTTCGAGATATTCGAGGAATACTCGGGCGTAGCGGTACTTTGCCATCGCAATTTCCAGTTCCATTTTCAGTTCCATGTTTTCAGTTAAAGACCATTCGCCCATCAAAATCACCTCCTCGCCGGGTCGAATGGAGATATTTTAGCATATATAGTACAAAAAGTCAAGTAAGAGCTTATGGCAAGAGTGTTGTTCTAAAAGAGATAATTCAGATAATCGCGCATCATACGAGTACCAGAGCAAATATCTAGGTAAGCTAATAATTCTTTGCGAATCCATAATTCTAGTTCTTCGTCGTAGCGCCAAGTCTTAGCGGCAACTTCCATCTGTTTGTAAAGATTCTCAGTTTCTTGCTCTTCGGTTTTGCCGTCAACGGTTAGATAATTATCGGAAGGCATGTCTGCTACGCCACCATCGTGCGTCGATATTAAGAGGCCCATGTTAGCGATATCCTTCATCCAGCTTGTACCGCAAGCCTCAAGGCCGACGATCGGTGTATTTATCGAGCTATTGGCGCCAAGCGATAAGCCTAGGCCGAGCTCCTCGTCGTAATCTGGTAGGTAATGCACGCGTTCGCGCAATACTGGATGACTATCAATCAGATGCAAAGTATTCATTAACTTGCCAAACATGTTAGCGTCGCCCATATGAACGCGGCCAGCTAAGATATAGTGAGCATTATTATCTTGAAGAATTTTTGCTAAGCGGTCTGGATCGTTAAACGGCAAAGTCGGGCGTTTGTAATCAACAAAACGACGCTTAAAATCGAACAAGAATGCATCTTCGGGAATATGAATTGGGCTACCATATTGATCCGTACGACGATGCAGGATGTCGTTTAGGCGTTGGCGACCGATTTGTTTCAGCTTACGAATATCCTCGGCGCTGATTTTATTTACAGCATCTTCAAAACCGCGTGAAGTTGGCAAATCGAAGCGATCCAAAATGCCATTCTGGTGGTAATATTCCATTATTTCTGGGAGCACCCAAGTGCGCATGTGAATACCGTTGGTTACGCTCTTGAACTTAATCTTCGCGCCGTTGATGTCGCGGTAGTTTGCGACACGAGCGTGTAATTTGGAAACACCGCTACGCAACTCAGCGATCTCAACAGTTGGCGTCGAGAGGCGAATCGAGCCGTTAGTGAATTTATCTGATAGCCAGCGTTTGACGGCAACAGACTTAATATTCGGAAATACATATTGTTCAAACTGAGAGTAGCGGAATGTTGCCTCGGCGGCCTGAACTAGCGTGTGGTTGGTATATAAAGTATGTTTACGGGTATAAACGACTGCTTCATAAAAATCCATACCAGAACTGACGAGTTCGTCGAGACGCGCTACTGCCGCAAAGAAGGTGGCTACTTCGTTGAGCTGAATTACGGCAGGACGCAAACCGACCATCTTGAGGGCCTGATAACCGCCGAAACCTAGGGATACTTCCTGATAAAGACGATGATCTGAGCCTGATTCACCGGAATATAGTTCACCAAAGTTTGGCTCAGTAATACAAAGGAAACGTGTAGAACCCAACTGTTTCTCGATAACATCTAGCTCGACGCCGCCAGTGGCGGTTTTAATTTGAACCTTGTCAACATAATTAAAACCGTAGTCGCGGTAATGGCGCTCTTCGTGATAGTCAATCTGCTCCATGTTCTGCATCTTTTGATGAGATTCCCACGGATAAAACGGAGTTACTAACACGAAAGGTACGGAAATTTGTTCGGCCACGCGACGCATATCGGCCGCCAGGACGCCAAGGCCGCCACCACCGCGGATACCATTTGCCTTATCGTAAGTCTCAATTGTCCAATAGCAATAAGGGCGACTCGCGGAAAGTTTATGTGTCAATCTTTCGCGCTTAATCGACTGATAAAACTCTTCCACTTCCTCGACGGAGTCAAGCGGATGATATGAAACGTGGTTTGTTTTTTGTTCTTCCACCCTATTTTTCCTATATAGTACTAATGCTTTTTATTATTCTAACATAATCTAGACCTAAAAACCAAACAAAAAACCGCCCATGCGGACGGGTGCGTCGCTATTGCGACGCGGACGGCGGCTCGGGCGGAATGTATTCCTCAGGAACGATATCGAAATCCGAATCTTCTTCGGATAAAGTCCCACCACCAAAATCGTCAGGATTACCATGAGGGCGATATGGAGGGCACCCCCAGAAGCACGGGTCTTTTGGTTCGGGTACAGAATCGATCTGTATATCAATAAAGTCAACGTTTATAGGCGTGCTAGCCGGATAATTCGTTGAAAGCCCGCTCTTGGCATCGTAGCAACCACAGAGCAGGGTGAGGATCAAAAGAACTATGATTGTGCGCAGTTTCATGTGGCACCTCCTCAGCCTAATTATACCACAAAAAGCACAAAAAGTCAATTAGGGCGAGTGATAGGACAGTTAAAAACCGCCCACTGGGCGGTCTTTTAACTTTAATGTGCTGGTGCTGTCTCGACGTTTTCGCTAGCTGCGGGCGGATCATTCGCGACGATGTCTGGTTTCGGCTCAAAGAGCGACTTAATGACCACTCCAAGAATGATTAATCCCATCAGTGCGAAACATATCAAGGCAATACATGCTGAGTCGAACTGCTTCTTGCTCAACTTTTTCACCTCCTCCGTTTGCGCGAAAGGCGTTCAGGCGCCTGGGCAGATAAATCTGCTACCGCCATATTTGATCAAGGCTTCAGAGATGTTCATCAGATACATGTACTCAAACATTCGGCCGGTGTTCTTTTCGCAACGTTTGCGCACATTCTCGCGTGCATCCTGCATGGTCATAGTCTTACCGACGCCGATGCGATATTCGCGGAACAGGTTAAGGCCGCGTTTGAATTTACGTGGCGGTATTACGCAAGCCGATAAGAACGTACAGTTCTCGACTTTGCTGCGCACTAAGCCAGTCGCGACCAGTGTCATAGTCTGCGGCGCAATGGCTTCCGAGCCATTCATCATACCGACGGTCTTGAAAACGGTTGCTTGACGTGTGGCGCTTGGGGCAATCCAAATATTGTCTTCGCTTCTAATGAATTCTACGCAATCATCTAGATAACGTACATTGAATCCTCTAGCGAGCTCATCGATTACCTTCATCGTTTCTTCGTCGGCCTCTTTCGCCATCTTGGCGCGTGTGGATGGAGTTAAGATTGGTGTAATGTAAATGCCAATCGCCTCCAGTTCATCCGCAATGGGCATCAGGGCTTCGTACCAGGGCAGGTTAACTGGGAATAGATTGCGTCTGTGTCGATATTCGACGATGCAAATATAGATAAAACGCAGGATCTCGCCCAAGCTCGGATGATTAAAACCAACCACCATGCCCTCGTCCGGATGCGGAAATGCACCGATGCGGTCGACGGGTGTTACGATTTGCAGAAGCTTGCGAATGCGCTTGCGTGCGGGGTCGCTGTAGCGTAAGCCACTTGATCCAGCCCTGCGAACAGCTTTGCGCAAACCGGTCAGGAACACAATCATTCTGCAAACAAATCCAGTCATGATCATGCCGGCACGTAACTTCTTGAACCCCAAACTCTTAAGCAGGGAAAAACGGCGTTCACGTAGGCCTGCGATCAATTCTTTCGTGCTACTGTCTCTGATTTCATTCAGAGATAAACTTCCAACCATAGAAGCACCCCCTATATAAAAGTACGCCCATAAAATCGGGCACTCTAATTATAGCATAGAATTTGACAATAAACGTAAATAATATTAAAATATTCAAAGAGTACTCGCTCTATCGAAAGGGGTGGTTTTATGCGAGATGCTGATCCAAAGAACCTTTTCTATGCGAAGAGGGGAGTCGGTGAGTGGTTTGGTTTTACCTGCGCTTACCACACGCAATTTGGTCATACTAGTACCTATTGTGGTCTTGAGCTACATGCGGGCGACCACATCTTCCGCAAGCGCGGAGGAGTACAGTCCGCCTTCATGCCGGACGGGCCCGATTATCGTTATCAGTCACTGATAAAGTCCTTGGGGATTGATGTCTATACTGATGACGTTATTGGCTGCTTGCTCGGCAACTATTATGGACCAGGCGAGAAAGGAGTAATCCGTTTCCGTATTTCCGAGGAGGAACCAGGGGAAATCGTCGTATTCTGGCGCATGATTGATAAAATCTATGGAACCGTCAATCGTCTTAACCCAGAAGCGATTACCGTATCGCCGACTGGCGAATGGTTCCAGGCCGTCTTCTCGTTGGCGCGTAGAAACACGCGAGATCCTGATTCGGATTTTTACGACGACGAATACGATATCTCGCCTGATTCGGTCGATTTGACGGGAGCCCACTGGGCAAAGGATCTGACCGAAGCGGAGATTATCGACAATCGCCTGCGTCTTTGTGGCTTCTAGAGCATAACCCCGGTCAATCGCGACCGGGGTTTGCATTTTTACCCAAAATGCACTAAAATAAGCAAGACCGAATAATCCGTTGGGGATTCGCCAAGTGGTAAGGCAGTGGGTTCTGGTCCCACCATTCGGGGGTTCGAATCCCTCATCCCCAGCCAAACCAAGAAAAAATGCCCGTAGGGCTATTTTTTGATTCTTTTTTGGCTATAAAAACGCGCCCGGGCTAAGAAAACCCTGGGCGCATGACGGAGTGGAGATTATTGAACGGAAGTAAAGTGTTATCCGATGAAGTGAACGTTGCCCTTGCGGGTCCTAGTGTTGTAGTAGGCCTTGAAGTCCACATACTTGATGCCGACGTGACGAACATTAGCTTTGCAGCTTCCGAAGATATTGAAGCTGTTGCCTGATCCGTCTTCATGAGATACGCCCATGATTCTCCAGTCTGCAATCAGTACGCGCTTTCCGGCAAACTGACCATCGCTCGGCGGTGCAATCACTTCGAAATCGACAGTTACGTTAGCGTTCTTGTCGCACGCGTATTTGAGCGCGTCTAACAAGGTGTCGCGAGAAGGGCCATTTTCAATGGCATAGAATACGTCTTTCTTTTCCATACGGAAATCTCCTTTCAATGTACAATCCTGATGCATACGCAAAAGGACAAGTCGTGCTAGGCCACAATTGACTAGCTCAAACAGTATAACATGAACAGTTATATTTGTCAATTAAAACGAATAAATAAATGTATGATACTATATAACCATGAGCGTATACGATTTGAATCGTGAAGGTTTGCGGAAGACCTTCTATGAATTTCATAAAACATTATATGGGCGAACAATATTCTTCTTTGCCTATTTTATTCCGTTTATATTATTTATCACGGCGGCAATTGCGGCCCTATTTGCGATTTTTTATTCATTTGATATAGCATTGCTCAATTTAGCTATTGCGTGCATTTTATCGTTTGTACCGACTTTTATTATCGGAAACATGTATTTCTATAGCGAAGTCCGCAAATTCTGTGCTCACGAAGATCGTCGTACGCGTCGTGCAAGCCGTAAGAAATAATTATTGGCAGAATCGAAAACGCCCAAGAATCGCATTTATTTCTGGGCGTTTTTTAATATCGCTACACGGTTATTAGCAAGAATAATATAGCAAAGTTTACGCTTATGTTATATAATATAGCTAGATAAAGTCAACTCAAAATATGAAAGCCGAGCATTTATCATTACATTTTGGTGCAACACCTCTCTACAATGATTGTAGCTTTCATTTTGAGGATACTGATAAAGTTGGCGTTGTAGGTGTTAATGGCTCCGGTAAGTCTACACTTTTCAAGATTATTCTTGGTATCGAAAAACTCGACGAAGGTAATATTGAGCTTCCAGGTATGCGTTTAGGTTATCTGCCGCAAGAAATAAAAATTAACAAAAGCCACGACGAGACGACGGTTTGGCAGTATATTGCGGCCGCGCGCCCAGTCGATGAACTTCAGGAGCAGCTTAATGGTGAATATGAAAAACTCGCGAAATACCCTGAAAGCCAGGCTATTATGAACCGCATCATGAAGCTCCAGGATCTTATCGACTCTTACGACGTGGCGAATTTCGATTACGAGCTTCTCAAGATTGTTGAAAAAATGAATCTACAAAGCTTAATCGATATGCCAATGAAGAATCTTTCTGGTGGCCAAAAGTCCAAGGTGGCTTTTGCGCGAGTTTTGTTCGAGAATGCTGGGCTATTGCTGCTCGACGAGCCAACTAACCATCTCGACGTCGAGACAAAAGAATTCGTCGCAAATTACTTGCGCAACTATCGTGGTATGGTTTTAGTGATCAGTCACGATGTCGAATTTCTCGATACCGTAACGAATAAGACATTGTTCCTCAATAAGACTACGCACAAAATGAAAGCCTACAACGGAAATTACACCACATTTCGTCGTCAATATGCCGAAGAAAAGGCTGAGCAGGATCGTCGCATTACTGAACAAGAGCGTGAAATTAAGCGCATTCAAGAGTTCGTAGAGCGTGCGCGTAACGCGAAGCGTAGCAATACGGCCCTGATTCGCCAAGGCCACGTACGTGAAAAAATGCTCGATCGCAAGATGGCAGAACTGGAAGTACGCGAGCAAGAATATCAACGTGTAGCACTCAATGTTTCTCCAAACAAGCAATCTGGCAAGACGCCACTTGAAGTGCAGAATTTGACATTTCATTATGACGACAAGGCGCCATTATTCGAGAAATTATCGTTCATGCTCACGCGTGGCGAGAAATTCCTCATCGTTGGCGAAAATGGTATAGGTAAATCGACTTTACTTAAGCTTATTGTCGGAGAGCTAAAACCAGATGAAGGCTCAATCATTTTTAGTCAAAATACTACCGTCGCATATTATGCGCAGGAATTAGAGATACTTAATGAAAAAGAGACAATTCTTGATAATGTTAAGTCTTACGATTATACCGACACTGAAATGCGTAGCATGCTAGCTAACTTCCTCTTCCATGGTGATGATATAAATAAAAAGGTTTCAGTTCTTAGTCCAGGCGAAAAAGCACGCGTTGCGCTTTGTAAAATTCTCAGTAAACGCGCTAATTTAATTATTCTCGATGAGCCAACAAACCACTTTGACCCGGAAACTCAGAAAGTCATCGGAGAGAACTTTCGCGACTATGATGGAACCATCGTTATGGTTAGTCACAATCCAAGCTTTGTTGAGCAGGTTGGTATCACGCGTATGCTAGTTTTGCCAAGCCACGAGCCGAACAAACCGGCTCTTGGTATCGTCAAAAACTACTCGCGCGAACAGCTTGAATATTACTATTACCTTAATTCCGACCTAGTTTAGCCAGCGCTTGTTTGGATGTTTCTTCCGTAAAACTTTGCCGCTTCTCGGAGCATACTTGTCGATAGCCTTATTTAGCTTAAGATCATAGGCTTTAAATTCTTCGTCTTGGTGTTTTTCGGAATGGGCATAGTAGAAGTATTTTCGGATGCGTTCCTTATGAGCTTCGGTCGGCTCGCCTTGTTCGTATTCGACGTAATAATCCACGGCGGTCTTTGGATAGCCGAGCATTTTACCGAGCTCTCGATTAATAGGTGCCCGTTCGGGGGCTCCAGGCATATAATTCATTAGGTCTTCAAACAGTTTTCGTAGCTTCTCGGCATCCTTGATGTCTTTCGCAAAAGTCATGTTTAAATACGACTCTTCATCGACGTAAATTCTATTAAAGATAAGCTCAATTTTTAATGCCGATAGCAGTTTCTGTAATCGGTCGATTTTTAAGCGGCGTAAATCTTGTTCGCAAAATGTTGAATCGGAGGCGGTTTTTAAACCTATATATACCCCGATTATTGCCGCCATAATGAAAGCAGCTTCATAGCGTTTCTTGCAGTGCCAAAACAAATAATTCTCTACTTTTTTGAACTTAGTTTTATCCATAATCTAATTATATAGTACGCTTGTGCTAAAATAAGGATATGGGATTAAAGGTTGGTGAAGTAAAACTAGAAAAACATAATCCGCGTTGGCATCAAATGTTTGCGCGTGAACTCGATGAGTTGTGGGACTATTTTGGCGATACGGCTATTCGTATTTCACATATCGGCTCTACGGCCATTGACGGCCTAGAGGCTAAGCCAATTATTGATATTGCAGTCGCAGTTGATGACTTAGACGATTTTAATGAAGTCTCACATAAGTTTACTTCCAACCCTGACTACTCAATCAAAGAAGATTTTGACAATGACGAAATCCTCATCCGTAAAGGCGGTAAACTTAACCGTCAATTCTATATTCACGTAATGGATATTGATAGTAAACGATATAAAGATACCATTTTCTTCCGCGACACACTTCTACACGACGAAAAAATCTGCAATGATTATCGCAATCTCAAACACGTCTTAGCTAAAAAATACCCCCACAATCGTAAGAAATATACCGCAAGTAAAGCCGACTTCATTGAAAGCTCGCTCGATATGTGTTGGGCTAAGACCACACTTATTCCGATTTTGGTGATCTGTGCAGTCGGTCTGGCGACCACAATCCTATCGCTTTGGGCTAGACTAAATGTGCCACTTGGCGAGAAATTCTTTGATGTCTATGTAATCCATCTCGCCCGCATCGGCTTATGTTTTGGTGGGGTGATTTTCTTGACGACTCTATTAGCCTCAATTGTTTTGGGTTGGCGCTATTATCACGCGAAAAAAGAATACGATAAAATCGTTTCTAAAATTGAAAAAGAACTGTCCAAAGAAGCGCACAAGAAATAATACGTACTGAAGGCGCTTGAAATTAGTGTGCACTTGATATATAGTGCTTAGAACTTGTTACCTTGCACAAGGAGGAACATTAACATGTGCACACTTGAAGCAAACGAGAGGAGGGGTCGTATGTATCAGTACGGGTATGATGAACATGCGCTTCGCCGTGAGCTCGAATTCTATTTTGAAACTCATGGATTTAGAGAAGCGCAAAAGGCGCTTGAATTCGCTTGGGAAAAACATGAAGGACAGACTAGAATCAACGGACAGCCATTCATTATTCATCCACTATTTGTTGCCAAATACGGATTAGGTATTGGTGCTAAGACTGAAGAACAAATTTGTATCGCACTGCTGCACGATATCTGCGAAGATTGCGGAATCGAACCAACAGAACTTCCATTTTCGGAAGACGTCCAACGTGGCGTAAGTTATCTTACCTTTAAGTATGACTACGATGAGGGAGATGACGAAGACACGAAGCAACTGAAGAAAATCGTTACCAAAAGTGAAACCTATGCACGCTTAATTGAAGAGCCCAGAGCACTGGTATGCAAAGGGATAGATAGGTATCACAACCTGACTACAGTCGAGGAGTTACCTGAAAACAAAATCATCAAGAATGTCCTTGAGACGCATCGATGGTTGCTGCCAGGAATCTACAATGCGCTGACCATCAGGAAGTTTAGCGCCTACTATCATCAGTTCTATACGCTCTCAATTAATCTCAGGTCGCTCAATGATCTGTTGGCTATGAAACACGGCATCGCGCTCAACACGATGACCTAAAGACATAGCACGGCCTCGCCTCGTATGGCGGGGCTTTTTAATTCTTAAAAACCGCGCTAAACTTAACATAATATCTTCCGGCCCAGAAAGGTGGTGATATGAGTGGCGGTAAAGAATGGTTCTTTAGGTAAGCATCGTAATAGACATCATCTGTTATATCCTGCACGAGTATGGCGATCGATTGGGCCGAATGCTTTGATTCTACGCGGCGCTTTTATTGTGAAGATTGACGAGAAATTACACGCTCAGCTACACCGTGAGCTCGATCGCCTAATTGGAGACTATATCACGCGCGATATGCTGCCCTATAAAAGCACAATAAAACACCTCAAAAAGGAGTATCGCAAGCATGAAAGCGAAATCCGCTCGATGGCGCCAATTGAGAAGCTAGAATGGCTCGAGCGAGAAATTGATCCAAATGTTCATCGTAACCGCTGGTTATTTCGTATGCTCGATATGCAAAGAAGATTTCTAATTACGCATGGCGAGGAGGCGTAAAGGTCTCCTCATTTTTTATTCATAACCTTGAATTATTATGCAGAATCTGCTAAAATACTCGCAAGAGTTTCGTGAGCTCTGTTTGTTAATGCTGGACAACTGAGCTCTATTACAGCAATAAAATTAATGAGAGAAAAGGATTTTTTGTGCCTACAATCAATCAATTAGTGCGTAAGCCACGCAAAAAAGCCGCAAAGAAGAGTAAAGCTCCAGCTTTGGGCTCCATCGTGAATACGCTCAAGACTCGTTACTACAAGCAGGCTGCTCCACTTAAGCGTGGTGTCTGTGTTAAAGTAACCACTAAAACCCCAAAGAAACCAAACTCCGCTTTGCGTAAGGTTGCTCGTGTACGCTTGACCAACGGTCAAGAAGTCTGGGCTTACATTGGCGGCGAAGGTCATAACCTCCAGGAGCACGCTGTTGTGTTAGTTCGTGGTGGTCGTGTGCCGGATCTTCCAGGTGTCCGCTATCATATCGTTCGCGGTACTTTGGATCTTCAGGGCGTTCAAGGTCGCAAGCAAGGCCGTTCTAAATACGGTGCAAAGAAGGAGGGTAATTAATTATGCCACGTAAAGTTACTTCTAGCTTGCAACGCAAGGTTATGCCAGATCGCAAGTATCAGAGCGTTTTGGTTCAACGTTTGATCAACAAATCCATGCTTGATGGCAAGAAACACGTCGCAGAACGCGCCGTCTACTCCGCCATTGAGGGTGCTGCTAAGAAATTAAAGAGCGAAAATCCAGTTGAAGTTCTTGAACAAGCTATCAAGAATATCAGCCCAGATTTTGAAGTTAAATCCCGCCGCGTTGGTGGTGCGAACTACCAGATTCCATTCCCAATCGCCGGCCATCGTCAACTTCATTTTGCTATGATGTGGCTCGTCCAAGCTGCTCGCGCACGTTCTGGCATGCCATATGCTAAGCGCCTCGAGGCAGAAATTGTTGATGCCTACAACGAAGCCGGTGCTGCCTTCAAGAAGAAGGAAGATTGTCACCGTATGGCCGAAGCAAACCGCGCCTTTGCGCACTTTGCTCGCGCTTAATTTTAAAGATAGATTTAGTCTACAAAATATCTCCTCAGAAATGGGGAGATATTTTGTGCAATTTTATACTTGACTTATTTATTTAAATAGTTTATAATCAAATAACCGTGTGGGAGTTCATTTACAAAAATATGTGTTATTTTTTTGGCCTAATGATACCTGCATGGGTGGTGCATTGACCATTTTTCCGTGGCAATTAAGGAGGTAAATATGGAAAAAGGTTTGTCAATTTTAGTAACAGTAGGTCCCATCATCGTCGCCGTTGTGGTGGTTATTGCGATCCTTTTCGCGCTGATCAAGGTGGCTAAGGGTAATGAAGCCCTGGTCGTATCCGGCGTTGGCGCAACAGACAAGGACGGAAACCCCACAATCAAGCGTGCCGGTGGCCGCATCGTCATCCCGTTCATTCAGAAGGCACAGTACTTCGATCTCTGCACTCGTACGTCAAAGGTTGAAGGTGACGTTACGAAAACAATCACAGGTGTGCCGGTTCAGATTGACTGGGCAGTGGCATATTCGCCCGATATAACATCCGAAGAAAGCCTGCAGCGTGCAGTAACTAACTTCCTGGACAAAGATGAAGGCGAACTTGAGCGCATCATCCTTGACGTCGTATCTGGCGGCGTTCGTGCTGTCATTTCCAAAATGACGCCCGAAGCAGTCATGAACGGCAAGGATGAGCTGGACGATGAAGTCAAGAAGCAAATCTCTACTCAGATGGGCGCTCTTGGCTTCAATGCAATCCTCTCGATCCACGAGGTCGAGGATGCTGCAGACTCTACCTACTATAAGGATCTGGCCGCAAAGGATCGCGAAACTAAGCGTCGCGACGCTGCAAACATTTCCGCCGAAGCCGAACAGTCAATCCGCGAGAAGCGTGCCGTGACTGATCAGGCGGCGCAGGAAAAAGAACTTGCCGCAAAGGTCGCAATCGCTGAGAAGAAGCGCGATACCGACGTTAGAACAGCTGAGTTCAGGGCCGAGACCGAGCGCAAGCAGGCTCGTGCCGATCAGGCTGCTGCACTTGAACAGGAAGACATCAACAAGGAACTGGCAACCCGTGCTGGTGCAGCCGAGATCGAGCGTCAGACCCAGGCCAACCTTGCCGCTAAGAAGCAGCAGGAGGTAGAAGTCACGCGCGCTGAGACCAAGAAGCGTACAACGGTCATCGACGCAGAGGCAGAAGCCGAGCGTAAGAAGGCCGCCGCAGCCGGTGAAGCAGAAGCAAGAAAGGTTAGCGCCGCTGGTGCTGCCGAAGCTCAGAAGCTGACCGCAGCCGGTGAAGCAGAAGCTGCCGCAACACGCACGACGCGTGAAGCAGAAGCTGCCGCAACCGCACGCAAGACTCAGGCCGCTGGTAATGCGGACGCCAAGAAGACCGAGGCAGAAGCCGAAGCTACCGCAATCCGTGCGAAGGCTGGCGCAGAAGCCGAAGCAACAAGACTCAGAGGTGAGGCCGAAGCTGCGGCTACCGCCGCAAAGGGTAAAGCCGAAGCCGAGGCTATTGAAGCTAAGGGTAAGGCCGAAGCCGAAGCTGCACGTGCTCTGTCCGATGCGCAGGCTGCTAACGATAAGGTTAACTTCGAGCTGAGGAAAATCGAAATCGAACAGCAGACACGCGTCCAGGTCGCAACCAACGTGGCAACCGTTATGGCCGAAGTCGGCAAGAATGCTAAGTTCTACGACTTTGGTGGCGGTTCCAAGAGCGAAGGTGGCGGCGATTTGCTGACTGGCGTCCTCGCGCGCATTCCGCAGCTCTTTGCGCAGGCCGATGCTGAAAACCAGGCCATGAACGGCGAAGAGTTGACTGCAACTGTCAAGAAGATCGTCGGAGCTATTGCCGGCCCGATCAAGGGTGACGCGCCTACTATCGACGCGGAAGCAGACGAAGGCACGAATCCGGCCGACTGATCGTTCAACGACTGACAACCAGACACATATTAACCCAAGCCCCGGGCGAAAGCTCGGGGCTATTTTTGTACCAAAAACAAAAAATAAAGCATAAAAATTATGCTAAAATTTAATTAATATGCGTTTATTGGAGGTCATTAAAACGCACTACAAGGCCATACTGGTGGGCGTTGTGGTATTAGCGTTAGTAACAACTGGTATTTTTATTGCCGTTGATGCGGCAAAAACTGCCAAAATCAATATTCTAGTTACACCAGTCGACGCAGTCGTAAAGATTGACGGTAGACGTTTTTCAAACGGAAACCATCGAGTGTTCCCTGGCAAAAAACATGTTGAAATTACGCGTTCCGGTATGGAACCTGTTAATTTTGATATTGATTGCGTGTCTGAGCATACGGTTGTGATTAACCGCTATTTGGTCGGCGCGAATAATAACTTTAGCGAGTATACCAAGTCAGCAGAGAGCTACGAGCTTTTAAAACTGCTTGCCGACGAAAAGGTAGCAGATTTTATTAATAAAGAAGAGCAGAAACTCACGATTAAAGATCTTTTGCCGATTAATAAGACGTCTATGTTGAAGAAAAATACCTACGCCAAAGATTCGCGACCGTATATAGAGACTAAAATATCAGAAATAGCCGATAGCGAACGTTGCAAATCGTCAATTTGTTTGTCGGTCAAAACGAACGCAAATAACGCTAAAACTACCGCAAAGAGTATTCTCGAAAGCTACGGCTATGATATAGATGATTTTGAGGTTTATTATGAAGAATAATCTCAAGAAACGAATACTATACTTTGTAGTAGCGCTTACGTATGCTTTGACTTGTCTTGAGCCGACTGCGGTTGTTGCTACTGGTCTCGGTGGCGATAACCACGACATGAATTCGCACAACAATATTCAGCTATATAATCGCGACTGCAAGAAAGGCATCAGCGGCGCCTGTGGCGGCGATATTACTTCTGAAGGCGTCGAGAATCGTCTGCGCGAAGTTGTCGAGAAGTACGGCGAAATCGCCATGAAAATGCAGATTGAGTACGGTCCACCGTGGGAATTAGTATTTGCGCAGATGGTGATGGAATCGGGTGTTGGCTCGGGCGACGGCGTCAATAGTAGCGTCGAAAAGAATGGCTACTTCAACTGGTTAGGCATGATGTTTAGCGACAATCATCTCTATAGCATTCCAGAATATTATCAGTCGCCGAATGGCCGAAAGTGGTCGCAATACAAAACAATCGGCGACATGATCGCCGCCTGGATGGTCGACTATCTTCGCAATGGTATTTATGATGACGCCTATCAATATACTGACCCAAATAACTATAGCCTCGAACAGTTCTTCTTTACGATG
>JAGCSL010000072.1 GCA_017964115.1 Candidatus Saccharimonadota bacterium | reverse complement strand
TACGGGCGAGCGCGAGACGGCTGCCGCCCGTAACGACGGGCCGGCAGAACGTCGTGCTCCGTTTGGAGTTGACTAAAAACTGCAATAATGGACAAAGATTATTGTTATGTTGTATAATATTATTATCTTTTAAGGAATAGTTGCAAAAATATGAAAAACATCATTAAGAAAGCTGGGCAAATCATTACTGGTGCTGCCGCAGCTGCCACTCTATTTGCTGGCCGCGTCATGGCCGCCACTACGCCAAACCCTGCACAAGCTGGTGCTGAAGCCGCTCGCGGTAACGGTATGCCAGCCGAGCTCGTCGGTACGGATGGCGTTTTCACCAAAATCACCAACACCGTGCTTTACGCCGTTGGTATCATCTCTGTCGTGATGCTTATCTTCGGTGGTCTCCGCTACGTTATCTCTGGCGGTGATAGCAAAAAGGTTACCGATGCCAAAAACACCATTATGTACGCTCTTATCGGTCTCATCATCTCTATCCTCGCTTACGCAATCGTCAACTTCGTAATCAACGCAGTCGGCGGCGAAGCAACCGTCTAATCGACTATTCCAATTCTTATATACTTCTCGCAATCGCACAGATTGCGAGATTTTTTACTCCCGCCTCACGCATTAGATTAGCTGCCGCCATCATACTACTACCCGTCGTCCAAACATCGTCGACTAAAAGATAATTTTTATTCAAATTCACCGAATTGAGCAAATACGCTTGCTTCGCCTGTTCTCGCCGTTGTTCAAGACTCGCGCCAACCTGAACCGTATTCTTATTCCGTACCAACGCCCGCTCAACCGGCAATCCTGTCTTTTTACAGATTAGCCCGATATGATCAAAGCCACGTTCGCGAATATGTCGGTTAATCGTCGGTAGCGGCACCAACGTATAATCGCCGTCTACCACATTCATTAACGCTTCTGCCAATATTGACGCCGCCGCACGCACCGAATGATACTTATAGACCTCGATTAAATCACGAAGCAACCCATCTCGCTCGCCAACGTAAAATTGCTTCGAAAAAGGCAGGGAACAGATAGGGCAAACCCCGTTTTCCAGTCAGCCGCCACAAACCAAACAAACGCGCTTTTTGCCGTTATGAATATATTTTTTACAACACTCGCAGACTATTCCACCTACTTTTCCACACGAAATACAGTAATGAGGGCAGAGTAAATCGCTTATGCAACTGAATATTGTATTTTTCACAACAAAAACCTCCTTTTTGTTGATTTTAACTATAAGACCCTCTATAATAAAGCTTAAGAGTGTAAATAGTGGAGGAATATACATAACTATGGCTCGCAAACAAGATGATATGAGCTTAGACGATGAGCTCACTGCTGCCTTTCTTTCCGAAGATGGCAATGCTGGTCTAGCTGAAGAGGGATTGGTGGAATCCACGGAAAGCGCTCCAGTCGAAGAAGCAGTCTACGCAGAAGAAACTGTCGCTGACGACAACTGGGAAGACGAAACCGAAAACCTTCCAGGTCAGCTTGCTGTTGATGTCTACGAGACTCCAACCAAATTAATTATTAAGGCTCGCACCGCAGGTATCGAGCGCAAGGATCTCGATGTTTCCATTTCCGACAACATCCTTACTATTTCCGGCGTCCTTAGCGGTGGCGAAGATGACAATGCTACGCAATGGCATATCCAGGAATGCTACTGGGGCGAATTCAGCCGCACCATCGCACTTCCAGTTCAGGTCGTCGAAGATGGCGTCGAAGCTGTCCTTAAAGACGGTGTCCTTACTATTTCCTTCGAGAAGGAAAAAGTCGAAGAGCCAAAGCGTATCACTATTAACTAATCATTGTCTTGTTAAAAATATTCCTGCTCCGGCAGGAATATTTTTTATGCCACCCATAAGCATGGGTAACAAAAAATCCCTCCATCGCTGGAGGGATTTAAATTACTTACTAGTTCGACAATGCGCCGAGAACGAAGTTCACGATTGCGAAGGCGAGAAGTACAATAATCAAGCCAATCACACCGTAAAGAATCGTATCGCGGCCCTTCTTAGCCTTAGCTGCATCGCCCTGAGAGGTCATGTAGCTAATACCGCCGAGGATGATCATAATAACGGCTACAACACCGATTACACCGATAATACCGTTAATGATCAAACCAATCTGACTTTCGAGGCCGGTTTCAGCCTGAGCAGTCTTATTAACCTCAGTCACGCCTTCAAGCGCTTTGTCTGCCGCAGTACCGAAAAACTTAAATAGATTCATTTATTATCTCCTATTAGTTAGCGAGAGCGCCGAGCACGAAGTTAACAATCGCGAAGGCAAGGATTGCGATAACGAGACCAATGATACCGTAAAGAATCGTGTCTTTACCTTTCTTGACCTTAGCTGCATCGCCCTGGGAAGTAGCATAGCTAATACCGCCGAGGATAATCATGATAACAGCGACCATGCCAATAACGAAGATGACCGTATTAATAATGGTGTTGACGATATTGTTCAAATCCTCACTCTTACAAGAGTCTGGGTCGGAAGTAATCGTACCAGCCTGAGCACAGTCTGCGCTCGTCTTGCCGTAAATAGTACCCCAAGTGTTGCCATCTTTGTAGCGGACACACTTTACTGGGTGGCTAGCTGGAGCGTTGCCGGTAGTAAAGGTCAAGTTGCTATACTTCTTACCGTTACCAACACAGTCCTTAATGCTGGCTGCAAAAGCGGAACCAGAAACAATCACAGCTAAGAGAATTGCGATTGCGCCGCCCTTGATAATTTTGCTAAATTTGTTCATTTTTTCTCCTTTTAGAAAATTCTTAATATTATTTTAACATAATTATATAAAAAGCAAATATCTAACCTATTTGCCTTGAATACCGTTGAGAATGAAAGTTACGATTGCGAATGAGAACAGAGCAACAAGCAAACCGATCACTGCATATAGAATCGTATCGCGCGCCTTCTTAGTCTTAGAAGAATCGCCCTGAGAAGTTGCGTAGTTAATACCGCCAACAATAATAAATACAACTGCTACGATGCCTAACACACCCAAAATTGCCTGGGTTATCGTACCGAGGCTGCCCCAAATATCTTGTCCGTCAGCTTGCCCCTCAACCTGTTCCTTGATGGATTTTCCTAATACTTTGATTATTTCCATATCTACCTCTACGAAATTCTAGTTAATTCACCTTCTTCAATCACGCGAATCATCGAAGTTGGCTCAGGTTCTTCTGGCGGCGTTTCTGGCTCCGCTGCCTTTCCGCCCATTGACTGAATTATAAAGGTTACGATTGCAAACGAAAGCAGGGAAATGATCAAGCCAATCGCCGCATAAAGAATTGTGTTCTTCGCGGTGCTCAGCTTCGTCGAATCGCCTTGGGAGGTCGTGTACATAATACCGCCAATAATAATTACAATCACCGCGATAACACCGATAATTCCGAACACGGTCTGAAGAATCTTGCCAACCATATTCTCGGCGTCCGCTTCTTTTTGGTCTTTCTTGCAGATAATTTCGCAGTTATCACCCTTACAATAATCGCAGGCATCCGCCGCAAAAACAGGAACCGCCGTTGCGCCTAGTAGCGCAATCGCACAAACTATTGCTAATATCGCTTTTTTCATTAACCTATTGCTCCTATTACCGTGTTAACAATCACTGCTGCCAAGATTACGATTAATAAACCGACTGCAGAGTAGAGAACCGTGTCGCGGCCTTTTTTAGCTGCCGCCGGGTTTCCGGCACTAGTAATATACTGGATGCCACCCCATACCATCATAATTGCAGCGATAATACCGCCCCAAACGAATGCCGTATTCATAAGCTCTTGAACAAAATCTCCGCCTTTAGCCTGGCTAATCACATCAGCGACTGCGCCACTAATAAGCGACGCCGTTAATACTAGGCCCATGCCAATCACGGCATTTGTCACGGTCTTTTTACCGGCAGCCAACTTCGTAGCATCGCCTCGTGCCATCATATACTGATAGCCGCCCCAAATCACCATAAAGATTGCTAGGTAACCAACGATACCAAGTACCATGCTTACGACGTTCATAACGATCGTCCATATATATTTCTTTAGGTCAGCCTCGCTCTGATTTGGCGTCTTAATATTACAGTCACCGTCAGTCAAACCATCGTACCAAGCTTTCAAACCGAGAAAGTGCGAGGTACAAGTTGCTTTCGGCTCAGCCGCAACATTCGGTGCGGGTAGGGCAACAACGCTAAATGCTGCCGCTGCGATAATTAAAATACATGCAATTATTTTTCTCATTAGGCTTCCTTATCTTCCATTACTACCGCGCCATTAAGCTTACTTTCCGTCGTTGCCTCAGATTGAGGAATAAAGAAGTTAATCAACACGGCTATTAATCCCCAAGCAATCATACCAATTACAATCTCGAGTAATCTACGCTTTGCGGTCGAAATCTGCGTTGGGTTATCGCGCGCCGTCATCCAGAGCACGCCGCAGATAACAATACCAATCGTGCCCGCCACTACGACCGCACCCGTCATTACGCTGATGACGAATTTAACCATCTTAATAATACCGTCTTCTTCTAGACTTTCCGGATTGTCTTTATTGCACCAGCTGGCTGGCAAAATCGAAGTACAGTTACCGGTCTTTGCCGGTGTTTCTTCGCCTTTTTTGCTTTCGCCGCTACCACCGGAGTCGCCGCCCGAGCCGCCACCAGAGCCGCCATCGCTGTCGGTTTTCTGTTTCTTATAATATTCCCAGTTCGAAGACTTACAATTAGGTTTTGCGCTCTCATAAACGCTTCCACACGGATCGATATGATTTTTGCCTTTTTTCATCTCGGCATAGATAAGGCCCACAAAATAGTCCTTTGTCGGCGCATAGCTACTGTTATTATTGTATTCGAAATGATCTTTAATAATCCTCTTACATGCAGCTTCATATGAACTGCCTAAACACCATTTACTAACCTCCCACGTCTCCGTAAAAGTTTTACTAGACCCGGCTATCGTATACGACTCCGTCACCTTCGTGCTGCCATGAGTAATACCAATCTGATGCGCGCAATACTTCGCAAAATGCTCCTGATATTCGCCGTTCTCAAGGGTGCACCATGCGGAGTCCGCACTCGCCTCGCCAGCCGGCGCCAATAACGCAAAAACCCCGCTCAGCGCTACGATTGTTGCAATTATTATTCGAATTTTTCTTTTCATTGTCTTATAATAAACCTATTATTCTTGAGTTAATTATAACATAATCAAAAATTTAAAATCACCCCTTAAAAATGCATCATATAATACTTGACGAAAATGCTTATGTGTGCTATAATAGACATGTTATGGGCAAGTGTATTAAAAACATAGCTCTATCTGTTATGGCCGCAATTTTCGGTGCATTAGCACTATCCGGTCCAGTTTTTGCTGTCCCAACGCCAGAGAATACCCCTGAAACGCCCGAAACTACCGTCACTACCCCTGAAAACCCCACTGAAACACCTTCAACGACCGTCCCGGCCGAAGAAACTGAAACTAGCGAAGAAACCACCCAAGAAGGGCAAACCTGTTATGACCAGGTCGGCAACCTTGGCTGGATCGTCTGTCCAGGCACTGGCCTCCTCAGTAAAATTATCGACGGCGCCTATGGCCTCCTCACCCAAGTTATTGAGGTAAACCCAATCCCAACCGACCACGAATCTCCGTATTATATTGTCTGGGAATACTTCAAAAACATCACCAACCTTATCTTCGTTGGCTTCTTCTTGGTCGTCATTTTCTCTCAAATTACCGGCATCGGCATCAATAATTACGGCATCAAAAAGGTCTTGCCGCGCATTATTATTACCGCTATTCTTGTAAACCTCAGTTATATTGTCTGTACGATTGCCGTCGATATTAGCAATATTCTCGGGAACTCCCTCCATAACTTCTTTGTAAATATTCAAGATATTGCGATTCAAAATGGTACTATTCCGGCCGACGCAAAATCGACCTCTGTTGCAGCCATCACTTACGCTATTCTCGGCATCGGCGCTGCTGGCGCTGCTGGTACCGCCCTCGTCTTCGCCGGTAGTATCGAGGGTCTCCTCTGGATGCTCGCACCAGTTCTCCTTTCTGGCGTCATCGCCGTTCTTTCTGCCCTTATTATTATGGCCGCTCGTCAGGCGCTTATCTATCTCCTTGTCATGATCTCGCCACTCGCTCTCGTTGCTTATATGCTCCCAAATACCGAGCAATGGTTTAGCAAATGGTATAAACTCTTCGCGCGCATGATTATGTTCTATCCAATGTTTAGCGTCCTCTATGGCGCTTCGCAGCTTGCCGGTCTCGTTATTATAGCTTCGAGCGACAACCCATTCATGAAAGTTCTTGGTATGGCCGTCGAAATCGTGCCACTCTTCATGTCGATTCCGCTCATGAAGATGTCGGGTACCGCCCTTAATAAGATTGATGGTATTTTCAACCGCATGACCTCGCCACTTACCGGCGCCGCCGCTGGCTATGCTGCTAGTAAAAGCGCGCTCGCTAAGCAAAAGGCGCTCGCTGCTCAGAATCCAACCGCGCCGCATACGCGCCTTGCTCAATATCTTGAAAGACAGCGCGCAAAGCGTGAGTTCGATACTAAAGAACTCGCTGCGCATAACGCCGATCGCAACCTTACCGCCTCTATGCAGGGCTGGTATAAGCGCGACGGCACTCTAAGTGCCCGCGGTCTCCGCCATTACGAAAATGAACGTGCAAAGCTAGATAACGCTACTATCCGTACGAATATTGAAAGCGACTTCGACGAAGGCTTCAAGACCGACGGTACCGATAAACACGTCGGCGCAAGTCAGCGCGGTCGCATCGCAAGAACCAACGGCCTTTATGAAAAAGCTATCGTCGACAGCGCTGCTGCCGATGCTCGCAAGCACCAGGTCACTCTCGATAATATGGAAAACCGCGCAAAGCTTATCCATGACCATGTCGAGAAAAATGGCAACTCGATTCACCAAGATGTTCTCGATACCTTCAATATTGATACCGCTAAGTATGACGCCATCAAGGCCAAGAAAGATGCCTACGATGATGCTGTTCTCAAGAATAGAGCTATCGAGAAGAAGAGAAATGGCGAGGCTCTAACTAGCTCTGAGGCCAAGATCCTTCAGGAGAAGGGCAATACTCTGACTGCTGCCGAACAAAGCGCGCTCAGAAACGGCCCACTCACCAGTTCCGAGAAAACCATCTTCGATGCCGGCCAAAAGGCTATCAATGTCACACTCGCAGATGCTATCACTGCTAAACGCAAGGTCGATAAAGAGGCTCGCAGTAACTACTATGAGCTCTACGATGACTACGAATCTGGTCCACGCATCAAGAAACAGCTTATCGACGCCTTCCAGAACAAGGACCACAACGCCATGTCTGCTGCGCTCGAAGTTATGTACAAACGTGGCGATAAGGACGATATTGGCGAAGTGCTCCAGAATTACTCTAAGGAAGCCTATGGCGAAGATAATATCCGCTTCCAGAAGGAGCTCAACGATATTTGTCTCACCTTCAAATCTGAGGATATCGATGTTGCTCAGTGGGCAAAAGCTAACATGATGCGCCGCGGTATGAACGGCAAGGGTAGGGATCTTGAAGCCTACATCGATTACGAAACCTGGGCAAAGGGCGAACTTCTCGCAGGCGACCACGACATAAAGGCGGCCCGCAAAACCTCTCGCGTCGAGCTCGGCAATGCTCTCAGCAGCTGGGAAGCAATTGCAAGCGCCGACCGCACCATGTGGAACCAAATGCTTGATGCGCAAAAAGCTGGCGTCATCGCGAAAGACGCTGATGGCCGCGAAGTTCTTGCCACCTATCCAATTAAGTACCTCCGTTCCGCAGTTTGTTCCGGTAAGATGGACGGTGAACGCCTTGAATCCTTCAACAAATTCTTTACTGGTGGGTACGATAGCAGTAAATCCATTGACGACCCAGCTAACGCATTCTTCAAGGATCACAAAGAGGCTTATTCCGATAACATTCTAAACTTCATTTGCGAAATGACCGCACCGCAGCTTTCTATGCTCAAGACCGCAACCATCACAAAACTCAACGAAACGATGCTTGCTGTCGATGCCGGTAAGGATAATGCAACCATTACTATTAATGGCCAAACTGTGAGTAAGCGTCTCCATGATGCCCTCAATACACAAATTAACCAGCTTAACACTGAGAAGTCTATGGCAAGCCAGCGCACTGGTATGAACCCAGCCGTACGCAAGCTGCTTGGCGTCAACGACTAATCGGCAAAACAAAAAGGGAAAGGACCGCACTTATCGCGGTCCTTTTTGATTGCGTTTATGGTAAAATAACAGTATGGCCCAGTATAAGGTCCCGCAAGATGTGGAAGCCGACGATAAGCTTATCGGTCCTTTTAGCTTCCGCCAG
>JAGCSL010000071.1 GCA_017964115.1 Candidatus Saccharimonadota bacterium | reverse complement strand
AGAAAGAAAATGTAATTGACACTATGGTTTATTTCGGACATCTCAAAGGCGTCAAGAAGCCCCGTGAGTGGTCCATGAATTATCTCAAGCGCGTCGGCAGTGAGGAATTCGCTAAAACTAAGGTCGAAAAGCTTTTGCAAGGCATGCAACAGAAAGTTCAGCTCGGTATCACTATTATGAACGAGCCAGACATTCTAATTCTCGACGAACCGACCAAAGGTTTTGATCCCGTGAATCGTCGCCTCCTGATGGAAATTATTGAAGAACTTCATCAAAAGGGCAGCACTATCATTCTAATCACGCATTATATGGACGAGGTTGAAAAGTTATGCGATCACATTCTCCTGCTCAAGAACGGCATCGCGCGCGCTAGCGGCACCATCTGGGATGTCCGTCGCCAATTTCACAAAACCTCACTCGATCAGATTTTCGTTGATATTTATGGCGAACAGGAGGTGAAGTAATTATGTCTAAAACATGGCAAGTTATTCGTTTTGAAGTAATGCGCAGCCTCAAGAAGCCATCTTTCTGGCTCGCCGCACTATTGGTGCCAATTTTACTTGGTTTTTATATCTTCATCGCCGCCATGAGTGGCTATAGCGCAGGCGAATCTCTTGAAGCCGGCGTCGACACTTCCGACATGTCTCTCGGCGTCTATGATGAAGCAGACTATCTCGCCATCAAAACTATCACGAATCAGAAAGGCGAACCGCAAGAACTCAAAAACTACACTAATAAAGAGAGCGGCATCGAAGATGTTCAGAATAAAAAACTTGATGTTTTCTACTATTTACCAGCTAATTTTGGTAAAGAACATCGAGTTGAAATTTACGTCAAACCAGACACCGTCAGCGTCCTAGACGACTACACCAATCCAATTCGCGGACTACTTTCCGCAACCGCACTCTCCGAAGTATCTGAAATCAACTACGCCGTGATAACCGGTAACGTCAATTACCAGACTACTACTTACGAAGCCGAAAATAACAATGAAGTCGACCAGAGCAAAGTGCTATCACAAATGGTCATTCCGGCCATTGGCTTAGCGCTCTTCTATATCCTAATTGTCGTCCTCGGCAATCGACTCACTGCTGCCATGGTTGAAGAAAAAGAAAACCGTATTAGTGAGCTCATCTTGACTAGTATCAAACCTATTAATCTTATTATCGGCAAAATCATTTCATTAATGATTCTCGGCATCATTCAGCTCTTAGTGTTAGTTATCCCGCTCGTAATTGTATATTTCGTGGCGCTCGATCGCGGCCTCATTCCGGGCAACATTCACATCACTTTTGACGCCATAATGATTGCAGAATACGTGGCATTACTATTCTTGTCATATTTCTTATTTACATCACTTTGCGTTGTAATTGGCACTATGACATCCAGCGCCAAAGATGCCAACTCATTTATGTCCGTCATCATCATCCTTACAATCCTCCCAATCTTCTTCATCAGTTCATTCACTGGACGCGACATTCAACCGTTTACTTATTTCCTGACTTATTTTCCACCCAGCGCTCCGCTTGCATTAATGTTGCGTGGCGTTTTCAATACTTTGCCAACTTGGGAATTGCTACTCGGAATTGCAGACATTACCATCTTCGGTATCCTATTCTGTCGCCTCGCCACCTATATTTTCTGTCACAATGCCATCGCATCGACTTCGAAAATCGACTTTAAAAAATTACTTGGGAGCCCACGTAGAACATGGAAAGAATAAGCATTTTACTTGGTAAGGGAATCCAAAAAGTCACCCACTTACGCGGGGGTGGCGGATCGGCACTGCCTGGCCTTGTCGTCGAGCGCATTAATCCAAAATTCATTAAAAAAATTCTGAGTAAATTACCCCTTGGCGTGGTAGTAATATCTGGAACCAACGGTAAAACCACCACTACCAAAATCGTTAGCGAGCTACTCGAGAAACAAGGTCTTAGAGTTTTTACTAACAATACAGGCAGTAACTTCGTGCGTGGCGTAATTTCCGCCATATTGCAGGATATTAAGCTGAATGGTGATTTTAATTACGACATCGCCGTACTTGAATTGGACGAAGCGCATGCGGTCAAATTTACCGAAGTTGCACCTGTCGACTACGCTTTATTATTGAATGTCCAACGCGATCAGCTCGATCGTTTTGGCGAGATTGACCATACCGCCAATTTGCTCCAAAAAGTCGCCACAGCCACCAAAAAGACCGTCGTTCTTAACCGCGAAGATCCACGCGTTGGCAAAATCACCGCCAATCACGTCGACTATTTCGGTCTATCCGATGCTTTAATTAAAAAATTCCCATCTGATGATGATTTAATCAAATCAACTAAGACTAAAAGTTCTGACCAAAACGCCTCAGTTATCTTCAAGCAACTCAAAGGCAATCGCGCCACCTATACTGTTGGCAAAAAAGATTATACGGTCGATTTGAAACTGAAAGGAATGTATAACGCCTATAATGTCGCCGGCGCGCTCGCGCTATGCCATGCAGTTATGCCAGAAGTCAAAATCCAGAAGCTTATTGACGAACTAAAGACTATCGAATCAGCTTTCGGTCGCGGCGAAAGCTTCACAATTAATGGTAAAGAAGTTGAACTATTATTAGTTAAAAATCCGTCCGCTTTTCAGCTCAGCATCGCCTCTTTTGCAGACGATGATTATGATTTTATGATTGCCATCAACGACAAAATTGCTGACGGACGTGATATTTCATGGCTCTGGAATGTCGACTTCGCTCAACTCGACCAGGATATTAAACTTGTCGCCGGCATCCGCGCTTACGACATGGCACTGCGCCTCAAGTACGACAACATTCAAGTTGACACAATCATCGAAAATCTTGAAGAAGCCGTTCGCGCTTTTGTCACCGACGGCGATAAACCGAAACGCATCTTCGCAACCTACACGGCCATGCTAGAAATTCGCAAAATAATCTCCGGAAAGAGCATTCTATGAAACTAAATGTATTGCATTTGTATCCAAAAGAAATGAACCTATATGGGGACCACGGTAACGTCCTAGCCTTCAAACGTCGCTGCGAATGGCGCGGCATTGATGTTAACGTTATCGAACATGAACCAGGCGACAAAATTCCAAATAATATCGATTTCATTTTTGGCGGTGGCGGCCAAGATTCAGGACAAGGCAAAATCGAAGAAGACTTGCAACTTATTGCGCCACAACTCAAAAAATTCATCGAAAACGACGTACCATGCTTAGTTATTTGTGGCCTCTATCAATTATTCGGCAAATATTTTCAGACTTCCGAAGGACAAAAAATTATCGGCACCAGCATTATAAATGTCACTACTAAAGCTGGTCCTGAACGCCTCATTGGCAACATTGTTATAAATAGCTACGGTTTTGGCGAAATCGTCGGTTATGAGAACCACTCCGGCCTCACTTCACTTGGAAGCGGCACGAAGCCATTCGGTGAAGTTATTACTGGTGCCGGCAACAATGGGGAAGACAAGACAGAAGGCTGTCGCTACAAAAATTGCATTTGCACTTATCTACACGGCCCGCTACTACCAAAAAATCCAAAGCTGACCGATTTCTTCATTAGTAAAGCTATTGAACATAAAACCGGGGAAGCGGTCGAGCTCAAAGAACTCGACGACAGCATCGAACAAAAAGCCCACGCCGTCGCCGTAACGCGCCCGCGTTAAATATT
>JAGCSL010000070.1 GCA_017964115.1 Candidatus Saccharimonadota bacterium | reverse complement strand
GGAGGGCAAATATGCCAAAACAAATTTTAATTGCGAATAAATCGCGCAAGCAAACCGTCAAGGTTCACTTTCGCTAAAACTTTATCGTAGGCTTGGTTTGTGGCTACTCATAGCAAGTCGCAAACCAATGCCTGCAAAGTAGGGGAGACATGGGCCGTAAACGGCTCACCAATAAGAGCTTTACAAGAGAGTGTGAAGTGTATGACCTTCCCGGGAACGTCCTTATAGTTCACTTATAGCTCTGGCTATAAGGACTCCCGGACTAAGACATGGTCAATCAAAACAAAAATAAAAAGAGCGAGGAAAAAACAAAACAATGATTAGTCAAACAACCTATGTTACCAGGCGTGAGCAGCAAATGACTTTTGCCCGAAATCGCAACACAGTTCGTTACACAAAAAGAAGTCTAGGTTCAATTTCGCAAATTGTGATTGTTTCTATGCTTACTCTAATTTTCGGTTTGATTTATGTAGCTGAGGGAACTAAGGCGACTGGTTTTGATTATGAATTGTCTGCCGTAGAAAGTGAAATTACTGAAATGAATGCTAAAAAAGAAGACCTCGCAGTAGAAAGAGCCCGTCTTACATCTGTAGTTGCAGCGAAAAATAGTACCGTAGCGGCAGCGATGGAGACCGCAACGGTATCTGGTTATGTCGCAGAGTAAAAGCCTTTCTCGTATTAATATTTTGAAGTATATTGTTTTAGCTGCACTAGCAATTATTATAGTGCGGCTGTTTTTTATTCAAATCATAGAACATGCGGATTGGGTTGCAAAAGCCGATGAGCAGCACACGATTTTAGAGACAATCACGCCAAAGCGTGGCGAAATTTATATGATGGATAAAGGCGAGCCAGTGCCGATTGTTTTAAACCAGACTATGTATCAAGTCGTTATTGATCCGACCGTTACAAGAAAAGAGGATATCGAAAAAGTAGTTAATGACTACGTCAAAGACTATACAGTAGTAAATTTGGATGAGGTTTATAGTCAAGAAAATCTACGCTATGCCATCGTCGCAAAAGACGTTCCTCGCGAAAAAGCGGAAGAAATTGCCGATTCCGGCACTCCGGCTATCTGGTTAAAAAAGACTAACCGGCGCGTTTATCCAGAAGGGGAATTAGCTTCGGGGCTTCTTGGGTTTATGAATAATGACGGCGTCGGACAATACGGCGTCGAAGGGTCTTTGAATGATATGCTGGCCGGTAAAGAAGGTCTATTGAAAACTACCGCCGATATTAATAAAGTCGCGCTCTCGATTGGAAACGATAATGTAAGAGTACATGCTGAAGACGGGAAAAACGTCGTACTTTCTATTGATCGCGGATTAGAGCGGGGAATCGAAGAAATTGCAGCCGCTACAATTAATGAAACTACGGCTGACCACGCTTCAGTTTTAGTAATGAATCCTAATAATGGCGAAGTTCTAGCGATGGCGAATCTGCCTAGTTATGACCCGAATAATTATACGGAAGTGACCGACGCGTCTGTATACGTTAATCAAATAACCGACGTACCTTACGAGCCAGCTTCGATTTGTAAGAACTTTGCCTTCAGTGCGGCGATTAACGAAGGGTTAATGACGGGCGACACGACCTATTTTAACCAAGGATATGAAATCGTTGACGGCTGGAAGATCGAAAATGCCGAGCAACGTTCTATATTATATGGTACTTTAACGATGCGTGACGCTCTCTATTGGTCGCTCAATACCGGCTCAATTTACGCCCTGAAATTACTAGGCGGCGACCCGAATTCTATTAACCAAACCGGTAGGGAAAAACTCTATGATTATTATCATAATAAACTTCGTCTAGGCCAGATTACCGGTATCGAGCTAATCGAGGCAGAAGGATATATTCCGGATCCAAACGAGGGTTGGGGTCGCGATTCGACTTATGCGAATATGACCTTCGGACAAAACCTCGGTATTACCATGATTCAAACTGCAACCGCATTTTCGGCGGTTATAAACGGAGGCGTTTATCATACACCGTATGTTGTCAAAGGTTTTTATGAAAACGGGGAATTGATAGAGGAAAAACAGGTTGAAGACGTAAATGACCAAGTCTTAAGCGAAGAAACCTCGACTATGATGCGTGAAATGCTGATCAATAACCGCAGCTATCGCAAGCGCGCCGGTGTCGACCGTGACGGCTATGCGATTGGCGGTAAATCTGGTACTGCCCAAGTAGTTCGCGACGGAGCATACGACGACACGATGAGTGAGCTTGTAGGCTCATATATCGGCTTTGTTGGCCCAGAAGGGGAGTTGCCAAAATACGTGATAATGGTTAAAATGTGGGGAGAGGGTCAAAGCATCGATAGCGGTCAAGCTATGACGATGTTTGATTCGCTTTCAAATTACCTAATAGATTATTTAAAGATTAAACCAGGAGCAGCTTAATGAATATTAGTGAAGAAATGTTTTATGGCTTATTACTTGCCCTTGCTGGATTTTTGTTTTCTATGGTATTGACGCCTTTCTATACGCATTTCGCCTATAAATATAAATTTTGGAAAAAACAGAAGAAAACTACAGTAGACGGCCAGGCTTTACCGGTCATGAGTAAACTCCATGCCCATAAATTTAAACACGTATTTCCGACTATGGCTGGGCTTGTCGGAGTCATTTCTGTAACCGCAGTAACTTGGATATTTAACCTCGACCGTGGACAAACTTGGCTACCGCTTGTCGGATTTCTCGGAGGCGCTCTAGTCGGCGTAATTGATGACGTAATTAATATCTTTGGGTCGGGAAGAGGTGCAGCAGGCCTACGCGGTCCGGTTAAATTCTTCCTAATTTCAGTAGTTGGTTTAACACTCGGCTGGTTTTTTGCCGTAAAACTAGGTTGGACTACGATACTAGTACCATTTATTGGAAACTTTGAAGTCGGAGTTTTCGCAATGATTCTGATTTTCGCCTTCGCGGTTGTCGCGACCTCGAACGCAGTTAACATTACTGACGGCCTAGACGGCCTTTCCGGGGGCCTTGCGATGATGGCTTATGGCGCTTTTGGCATTATCGCAATGTATCAGGGAAACATGCTGCTATTTGGCTTTTGTATGACGGTTGTAGGCTGGCTTTTGTCTTATATTTGGTTCAATGTGCCACCCGCACGTTTTATGATGGGGGACACTGGCTCGTTTGCTCTAGGAGCCGGTCTTGGTGTTGTCGCTATGATGACGAATTCATTCTTACTTTTGCCGATCATCTGTTTTCCGGCGGTTGTCGAGACAGCATCAAGCCTAATCCAGCTTATTTCGAAGAAGTTCTTCGGTAGAAAAATCTTTATCTCTGCTCCACTCCACCATCACCTAGAAGCAAAGGGTTGGGGCGAAGCTAAAATTGTGATGCGGTTTTGGATTATCGCTGGAGTCTGTGCGTTGCTTGGAGTTTTCATTGCTTCGACTGGAGGAGCAATCTAAGTGAAAACACGGAAACATAAAGCCGACCTCGTCATTATGTTTGCCACTATTGCTTTAATGGCGCTCGGGTTAATCGTGATTTATGCGATTGGACCGATGC
>JAGCSL010000069.1 GCA_017964115.1 Candidatus Saccharimonadota bacterium | reverse complement strand
CGGCATAGCGCTCGGCTGCATCAACCACTACCATCGTGCCATCTGGAAGATATGCAACGCCCTGGTGCGGGTTACTGCCGACGCTGATGATTTTTACGCGTAGCTTATCACCAGGAAGATATTCACTGCGTAGCCCCTGAGCTAAATCGTTAATATTAATCGCATCAACGTGCTCCGTAGCGGCAACCTTTGTAAGATTGAAATCGTTAGTTAATATAATGCCATGATGCTCTTTTGCTAGCTCAATTAGACGTTCATCGACTTTAACGCGGTCACCTTCGTCGGCAAAAATCTCAACATGCGACAACTCTATCCGCTCAAGCTCATTGGCGACATCCAGACCAAAGCGCGCACGTGCACGTTTGTCGGCATCGGAACCGTCCGCCAGAAGTTGTAGCTCACGGATTACGGAACGTGGAATCAAAACATCGTCGCCCAAGAAACCGGCTTTAGCAACCGAAAGGATACGACCGTCCATTAGCGTTGACGTGTCAACAAATAGCTTACGGCGTGCCGTACCATTAATGCGACCGTTTTTGCCCGTAAATGTTTTTACGGTTAAGGCGGTGGTCTCTAAAAAAATGCCCGCCAAAATAATATAAATAAATAAGTCCATGTCTATATTATATAATTTTTATAGCTTTTTGCAAGAACCAAAAAGCACCCCTTGCGGAGTGCTTTTAGTCGTTAACCTTCTACTTCTTTTATGGCATCTTGGAGAGCCTTAATGCTCTTATTGAGCTTCTCCTGCTCTTCTTGGTTTAGCTTCAAGCCAATGCGGCGTACGATACCTTGGCGGCCAACCACAGCTGGAAAACCGTTATAGGTATTGCTCATTTCGTCATAGGTACTGACAGAAAGAATACGCTGTTCATCATTGAGAATACAGTTCGTAATCGAGGCCATACAGCTACCGATACCGTAATAGGTTGCGCCTTTCTTTTCGATAATAGTGTAAGCTTCTTTGCGGGCATATTCTTCAATATCGTTCAGCTCTTCTTTACTAAGAAGATCGGTTATTGGCTGACAACCAACGTTTGCGCTGCTCCAAATGGCAAATTCTGTATCGCCGTGTTCGCCAACCTGATAAGCATGAATATTCTTCGGATGAACATGGAGGCGCTGACTGAGGCGGAAGCGGAGACGGGCCGAATCGAGTACCGTGCCGGACCCAATTACTTTCTCTGGCGGTAAACCAGAATAACGCCAAGTTAGATAAGTAAGGACATCCATCGGGTTACTTACGATAAGGAAAATGCCATCGAAGCCAGCTTCCATAATCTGACCAATCATATCTTTGAAGATAGCAGCATTCTTCTTTAGTAAGTCCATGCGTGTTTCGCCTGGCTTCTGCGGAACACCAGCCGTAATTACAACGAGATCGCAGTCGCCCGCATCGGCATAAGAGCCGCTGCGAATCTTTAGATAGCTCGGAGAGACCGCTAGCGTATCGCGAAGGTCGATTGCTTCGCCTTCTGCGTCTTCTGTATTAATATCTACTAAAACAAGTTCGTTTACACTTGTGCGCTGATGGACCAAAGCATAACCGTAGCTCATACCTACGTTGCCGGTGCCAACAATCATAACTTTATTTGCCATTTTTATTGATGCCCTTTTTGACTTATATCTTAATTTTAACATAAGCGAAATATTAAACAAGTGTCCATTGGTTACATCCTAGAGCGCAAACGACGTTCTTCAGTTCAAGTAATGTAATAATTTGATTAAACTTTGACGAACTAATATCGAGTTTTTGCGCAATTTCATCACCACTTCTGAGCCCTAGCTTAATTTGCTCAACTATCCGCCTTTCGTCGGGTGCTAGATTATTACGTTTTCTTATTTTTACGTTCATATGTAATGCGCGTAAGGCAAAATCCTCAAAGCCAATAAAAGGACAGGCATCTCTCAATAATATATTGCAACCCTGAGACATCGGACGCGTCAAATCTCCTGGCACAACGTAGACGTCTTTGCCTTGGTCTGCCGCATAAGATGCCGTACGCAATGTTCCGGAATGGTCGGACGCTTCCACTATAACAACTGCGTCGGACAATCCTGATACGATGCGATTACGCTCAAGAAAATTTCAAGCGTGAGTTTCGTAATCAACAGGATATTCCGAAATGATGGCGCCCTTTTCTAATATGCGCTGCGCTAAACCATAATTACTGCGTGGATGTATTTTATTAATTGGCGTGCCTAAGACCGCCACAGTTGTGCCGCCCCCATCAAGACAACCACGATGCGCACAAGTGTCGATGCCATAGGCGAGGCCACTAACGATAAATACTCCTAGCTTAGCTAAATCGAAAGCTAACCGATAAGCAATTTCTTCGCCATATTTAGTACAACGACGCGCCCCAACAATTGCAACGACTTTTTGCTGTTTTGTTTTGCGCGGTATTTTACCCTGGCGCCACAGATGCTCTGGCGCATCAGGAATATTTTTTAATGGTTGTAGAAATTTTTCGTTCAAATCACATTCTTCATACTTCATGAAAAAATCATAATGATTTGTCGAAAACTAAAAAAGCATGAGTGTAATGTTTTTTAATCAGAATAGACTAGATATTATTTTTTACGTTTAGCCTTCGGACGAGGGTATTTGCAAAATGCGAGATAGCTTGCGCCAGTGTTGCGTATATGAATAAGATAGCTATAGCCACCTGCCCCTACGAACAGCATTAATATCGCAAACACCGAAACCGCCTGTGATATTTTTAACACTGCGCCTCCTGTATAGCGCACCGAAATCATAGCGTCCTTCTGAAGGTCGAACTGGATAAAGCCAAGTGGACTTTCCTGGTAAGATAATAATTCCGTAGTACCATCGTCATAGTGCGCCCTTATTTCATATCCATAATAAAAAATTCGCGGTAGTTCCAAAGTTGACCCATTGGTCTTGACGGAAAAATCTAGCGCAGGCAACTTATCGATCGACTTCGAGATTTTCGCTACTCCACTGAGTGGCACCACTTTAAATTTACGCTTTGCATATCGGTTAGGATGCCGATATAAAGCGACTGGATAGTATTCACAATAGCGCTTAGTGACTCTAGACAATGAGCTAATTCTCCTCCCTTTATATGGTTGGATGTTGTCAATTACGCCACTATAACTCCAAGCCGCAAATATCATAATAAGTACCATGGCAAAATACATCACTTTCTTTGGTAGCATTTCTATGGCTATCGCTAAAAGAAAGGCAAAAGTAAAACACACTATTGTCATTAAGCGCCAAGCAAATTGAATCATATGCAATGAATTAGGCCATTTAGTAATATTAATTATCCCGCACGAAAAGGCAGTACAAATAATAGTTATTGCGCTTAGCCATATGTATGTTCTTTTGCGGTCTCGTTCTAACTTCTTGAGATTAAATAGGCCATATATTATCACAATTAGCGCCGCAATATTAAGGCTATAAACAATTCCCCGATATTTATGTTCTGCGATCAATAGCTCCTTAGGCTTAATATGTGCGTTATTGTTTGTACGATCATTAATCATATAACCGTCAAGAAATACAGTATAATCCCCTCCTAGGCGATGTTGGATCATTGGGGCTAAGAATGGCGCAGAAATAGCAACGATTAGTATTGCGCCTGCTATTAGATACAATATATTTTTCTTTGTGATAAAAGTACGCCAATGTGCGAGAATAAAGATAATTAAGCAGAAAACAATAAATATCGTCACGACAAGATGCGAATTAATCAACCCAACACCGCCAAGTACAAAATAGACAAAATATTTGACGTAATTTTTTTGCGCTAAATAATACAGACCAAGACAAATTAACGGCATAAATATGAATAGGCCTACCTCTGCCATTGCGTCACGAATTAGAATGTCGGAAAGATGATATGGTAGCACTACGTATAGTAACGATGCGAAGATTGCAACCTTATTACTTTTAGTAAACTTGCGCAATAGAAAGTACATTATAATACCAGACGCAGACAGGAATAACCAGTATGAAATTGCGGTCGATTTATATAAGCCTATACCAAAATTTGACGCGAGGCGGTATATATACGCAGAAACAATATGGAGTAGCTGTGGATAAAAAATGCCGGCACCGTAACCGAAATTTCCTGCCATATTATCGAAAATTTTGACGTCAAATAAGTTAAATTTTCCCGAGCTAGCTAGCGAATAGATCGATGCGAGATGAAAATCCGTATCGTGCCCACTGAGTGGACCCTTTAGCATCGGAATCATGCAAAGTGCAGAAACAATTGCAATAATCAGAATTGCTAGTTCTGTACCTGCGTGTTTTTTAAGATAGTTTTTTAGCTTAGTAAACATCATTATTCGTCGCGGCGCATTGGTGGGAATGGCACACCTTCACGCGCGGAAACACCTTCAAACAACCAAAAATTTCGTTCAGAATTGCCCCAGCCACAAGTAGGCGGCATACCATATTCGAGCATTTCGACAAAGTCCATATCAAGCATTTGCGCTTCATCGTCGCCAGCATCGCGCATAGCTTGTTGACGTTGGAAGCGTTCGAGCTGGTCGAGTGGATCGTTTAATTCCGAGAAGCCATTACCCATCTCGGTGCCAAAGATGACTGGATGGAAACGCTCAGTAACGCGCGGATCCTCGGCGTGTTTCTTGGCAAGTGGCGAAAGTTCAACCGGCTCGTGAATTAACCAAAACGGGCCAACAGAATTCTTGCGAATAATCTTCCAAAGGTAGTCCAATAAGCGCGACGCTTCAGCTTTTTCGTCAAATTTGACATTATTTTTGCGTAGAATTTCATGAATCTTTTCAATATCAGGATTAAATACATCGATATCGAAATTATCTTTAATAATGTCGGCAAAAGTAATCTTCGGCCATTCACAATCGAGGTCAACTTTCATGCCTTCATGCTCAAATTGAAGTGTGCCCCAGGTTTCTTTGCAAACATATTTAATCATCTCTTCGTAGAGTGCCATGCCTTCTTCATAGTCTTGATATGCAGCATAGGATTCCATAGCGACATGTTCTGGAAGATGTTCTTCGTCCATGCCTTCATTACGGAAGCGTGGTCCGATATCGTAAACGCGCTCGTAGCCACCACCAATTAAACGTTTGAGAGGAAGCTCGTGCGAAATACGCAAATAATAATCTTGATCAAGCGCATCCATGTGTGTGACGAATGGATTCGCATCGGCGCCACCGGTTGTGACTTCGAGAACCGGAATATTAATTTCAATAAATCCATGGTCGTTCAAAAATTGACGCGTAGCGGTCCAAAATTTAGAGCGACGAATAAAGCGTTCACGCACTTCTGGATTAACTGCCATATCAACATAACGACGACGTAGACGCTCTTCTTTATTCGTAAAGCCGTCACGGCCAGGAAGTGGACGTAGCGCCTTAGTAAGAATACGTGGCATATCGCAAAATACTGAAATTTCGTCAGTTTTTGACTTCCCAACCTTACCCGTTGCTTCAAGGAAATCACCAGTGTCTAGTTTTTTCGTAAACTTAGCCGCATCGTCTTTAAGGAAGATTTGAATTTGGCCAGAATCGTCAGCAATTACCACAAAGGCAAGCTTACCGAAGCTACGTATACTAGCAATTCGGCCGGCAACACAAACTTCCTTGTCGGCATACTTATCATAACTCTTAAGAATATCTCCGATTTTAGTATTACGGTTGGAATGTGCTGGATACGGATCTATACCCTCCGCTCGGAGTTCATTTAGTTTGCGAATTCTTTCATCGCGAAAATCTTTAAGAGTTGCCATAACTTATATCATAACATCATCTAACAGATTAGTCGAGCGTTATGGCACTCGTTTGACGACCTTTTGGTGTTCGTCGCTGCCGAAGAATGAATTATTGAGATATTCATAATTCGTCAAATAATTATTCTTGAATTTTAGAATCCGGTAGACTGATTCGTCGATACGTTCTTCTGAAACATTCTTCTTAATACTTTCTATAGCAAGCTCTGGATGTGACGGCAATAATAGCAGGTCAATCCCAGCATTAATGGCTCGATAATATACTTCCGCTTCTGGATAATTATTTGCCAGTGCGCCCATATTCATACCGTCCGTAACAATCAGTCCATCAAAGCCAAGTTCATTGCGCAAAATGGTTTTATTAATCTTTTTCGATAGTGTAGCGGGGGTATTATTGTTAGTAATTTTAGGAAGCGCAATATGCCCAGTCATAATTATTTTTGCACCATTTTCGATGGCATTTTTGAAAGGAATTAAATCTTCTTCATCCAACTGTTCACGAGTACGATTAATAATTGGGAGGCTTAAATGCGAGTCTACTGCCGTATCGCCGTGTCCAGGAAAATGTTTATATGTAGCGATTACGCCATTTTCTTCGAGCCCATGCGCTAGCGCAAGTGACATTTTTGCTACAATTTCTGGCTTTTCCGAAAAGCTCCGTCTGCCAATTACTGTGTTATTTGGATTCAAAAAGACATCCGCATCTGGCGCAAAATCAACATTGATTCCTATCACGCGCATTTCTTCAGCCATTATGCGACCAATTTCTTTAGCTAATTCCGTGTCATTAGTTTTACCAACGCGGTACATTTCTGGAATATTGGTTGCGGGACGGTCTTGGATCATCTGAATACGTTGGACATTTCCGCCTTCTTGGTCGGTAGATATAATCAACGGGCGTTTCGAATATGACTGTAGGTCCTTTACGAATTTTCGCGTAGCGGATAGTGTGCCGTAGTTGTTCTCCATTAAAATATATCCGCCATACGGAGCAGTTTTTAGGCGCTTGATTTCTGCCTCGGAGATTTGCATACCTGGATTTTGAACTATTAAAAGTTGCGCAATTTTCTCATCTAAGGTCATTTTTTTGATTTCTTCAGTAATCGGATCGACTTCTGGCTCTGGAGCCGGTGCAGGCGTAGGTTCTGGTTTATACTGCTCTTTTTCCATAGCTTGCTCCTTTTGTTGGTTAGTATTGTTTTGCCGTTGTGATAATAGTGGCGCAACCACAAAAGCCGTTGCTCCTGCCGAAATCAAAAAGAGGACAAGAAGTAAGAATACTCTAAACTTCATTGTCCTCCTTTCTTTAGCTAGTCTTCGCCGTCGAGGAACGCGCCAGACTGTCGAGACCAAAGATGGTGATATTCGCCACCTTTCTTGAGCAGCTGATGGTGCGTGCCCTGCTCTATTATTTTACCATTTTCTAGCACTACGATGCGGTCAAGACTTGCAATCGTAGAAAGACGGTGCGCAACTACAATAGAAGTGCGTCCTTTCATGAGCTTAACGAGCGCATCTTGAATGAGCGCTTCAGACTCGGAATCGAGCGCAGAAGTAGCCTCATCGAGAACTAGAATTGGCGCATCTTTGAGGATGGCGCGAGCAATGGCTACGCGTTGACGTTGACCGCCGGAAAGCTTAATTCCGCGTTCGCCAACAAGCGTATCGTAGCCGTTTGGCAAATCTTTCACAAATTCGTGAGCATTTGCCAATTTGGCAGCGCGAATGATTTCTTCGCGTGATGCATCAGGTCGCGCATAAGCAATGTTGTCCGCGATGCTGCGATGGAAGAGAGCAGTTTCTTGTGGAACATAGGCTATAGCTTCACGCAAACTGACTTGTTGAACATCGCTAATATTCTGATCGTCAACTAAGATTTCGCCTTTTTGAACATCAGCAAAACGCAAGAGTAGCTTCGTGAGCGTAGTCTTGCCCGAACCAGATACGCCAACTAGACCAACGCGTTCGCCTGGCTTAATATGGAGCGTAAAATCTTCGAAGATTGGCGTTTTGGCGTCGGCATGCTGGAAAGTGATGCCATTGAATAGAATGTCGCCATCTTTGGCAACAAGTTCTCTAGCATCCGAAACGTCTTTCACCATATCTTCCGCGTCGAGAATCTGAGTCATCTCATAGGCATCGCCAAAGGCGCGGTTGATGTGTTTGAAAATATGGTTAATATTCCATAACTCGCCCATAATGGTCATTGAATAGTTAACGATTAAAATGAGCGTCGAGATTGATAGTCCAAAAGCCGGAACGCCAACTATCATAAATACAACTAGGATGGCGATAATGCCAATGTTAACAAAGTTAAACATGAGATCACGCGTCATAGTTGCGCGCATTTCCGTTAAGCCAGCATTGTAACTAGCGCGATTAAAGTTTGCATAGCGATGGCGCTCGTGTGATTCTCGGCCATAAGATTTCACGGATAAAATGTTCGAGACCGAGTCAGCAAGCTGGCCAGTCTGTTTGTTTTCAGCCTCGGCGCGCTCTTTGCTTAGGTGCGAAATGCGTTTAAATGTCAGCGCTGAGCATGAAACGTAAAGTGCGATAAATATCGTGAGGCCAAGCGTAAACCATGGAGCACGTGGTATCAAAACGATTAAGATGAATGCGATGAGCGAGATCAAATAAATGATATCGAAAATCAGCAAATCAAAGAATCGCTCAAACGAACCGACGAACTTGTTGGTCTGCGACACAAGCGAGCCAGAGAATCGGTCGCTATGGAATTGCATAGATTGTGAGCTAACCGTGTCAAAACATAGCGTTGCTAAATCGTAAAGAACTTTTAGCTCATACTTCCAACACCAGTAGACGCGGAACCAACCCAAAATTGCGCTACCGCCCAGGTAGAGACCGACTAATAGTAGCCCCTGTGGCAGCAAAGTTGGAACCACTTGATCGTTTGGAATTCCAGCCGAAATCGCGTCAATCATGTTCGCGAAAATGAGTGGAATTAAAGTTGTGCGAATTAGTACGACGATTGGCGTAGAAAGAATCGTGCCAATGGCGTACCATTTGTACTTTTTTGAACATTGCCAATAGTAGTACAGCGTGCGCTTCGCAACAGACGCGCGCTGCTTGCTATCATGTGTTTTTTCCATATGTTAATTATATTCCTTTTATGCTTGTTTTTATTGACGACGCACAAAAACGCGCCGATTTTGATAGTTCGACGCGTTTTAGGAAATTCAATTACTCGATGGCAGTAACTTTGAAAACTTTGCCATTTGGCAAGATGGCTTCTTCGCCAACTTTCTTGCCAAGAATGGCTTTGCCAATTGGCGATTCGTCACTAATCTTGCCTTCGAGCGGGTTGGCCTCGACCGCGCCGACTAGCGTATACTGGCTAGTTTTACCGGCGGATTCAAGCGAAACCACACTGCCCATAGCAACTTTCTGCTTTTTACCACCTTTAATGATTTTGGCATGAAGCAAAATGTCTTGAATTTCTAAAATGCGTCCTTCGACTACTTTTTGCTCACCACGAGCAGCGCTGTAGTCTTCGTTTTCGCTAAGATCACCATAGGAACGTGCGAGAGCAATTTTCTCGGCAATTTCCGGGCGACGTGCGATAAGTTGTTCTAATTCTTTTTCTAAATCTTTGCGACCTTCTGCAGTAATACTAACTGTCTTAGCCATATGCCCTCCTTCCCCTTAACAAAATCAGGAATTGGTATTAATTTCTAAGCAAGTTTACTAGTAAACTCGTCTAAGGTCAAGAGTTTTGTTTCGCCAGTTTTGCGGTTTTTAACCTCAACCTTTTGATCGGCTAGTGTTTTATCGCTAATTACTACGCGATATGGAATACCCATTAAGTCCGCATCGGCAAATTTTTCACCAGTACGGGCACTAGCACGGTCGTCAAAGATAATCTGTTCAGGTGCTTTATCGTGAAGTATTGCGGCTTGTTTTTCGCCTT
>JAGCSL010000068.1 GCA_017964115.1 Candidatus Saccharimonadota bacterium | reverse complement strand
GATTTGGGATGCGCTCGACGAAGTCATTGAAGGTAAGTATGTACTCTTGAACCGCGCTCCATCTCTCCACCGTCTATCCGTTCAAGCCTTCCAGCCACGTTTGGTTGATGGTAAAGCGATCAAACTCCATCCGCTCGTAGCAAACGGTTTCAACGCCGACTACGATGGCGACCAGATGGCCGTCCATCTTCCACTTTCCGCTGAAGCTCAGGCTGAAGCAAAGGAACTCATGGCTGCCGGCAAGAACCTCTTGAAGCCAGCCGATGGCGCCCCAGTACTCTCGATTACGCAGGACGTTGTGCTTGGTAGCTACTATCTCACTTACGAAAAGCCATCCGCCCAGACTGAGCGCAAGGCTTACACAAGTGTTTATGAAGCAGAGCTAGCTTATGATATGGGTCTCATTCAGCTTCAGACCCCAATTCGTGTCCACACGAAAGGCCAGAAGCGTGATACTACCCTTGGTCGCGTCTTCTTTAATGAAGTCTTGCCAAAGGAATATCCATACGACAACGAGGTTCAGAACAGTAAACATCTCAAGAAGGTGATGGCTAACATCCTTAACCAGTTCGGTGCCGATGCTGCTGTTGAAGCTGCTGACGCCATCAAGGATCTCTCCTTCAAGTATGAGACTGTCGCTGGTGTTTCTACCTCTAAAGACGACTATCCATACTACTCCGAAGTTGAGCCAATGCTTGCTGAAGGCGAAGGTGTTGCTGCGCAGATTAACCAACAATACGAGGAAGGTCTCATTACTGAAGATGAGCGCTATCGCCTCACTGTTGCTGCCTGGCGCAAGGTCGATGATGATATTTCCAAACTCGTTAAAGATAATCTTGCTCACCTCGACACGAACATCTCCATCATGACCAACTCTGGCGCCCGTGGTTCCGCAGGTAACATTAAGCTTGCATCTGCAACCATCGGTATCATGGTAGACGTCTTTAACCGCGAGATTGAGCTTCCAGTCAAGTCGAGCTACAAGAAAGGTCTTAACACGCTCGAATCCTTCATCGCCACTCGTGGTGCACGCCAAGGTCAGGTATCAACTGCTCTTCGTACTGCCGACTCTGGTTATCTCACCCGTCGTCTCGTCGACGTGTCTCAGGATGTCTTCACGGTAGAAGAAGAAGCCGAAGATCCAGGTTTCCGCATCTACAAGAGCGAATCAGAAATTACTGGAATCGGTTTTGCGGATCGTATCTATGGTCGTTATTCCGCCGAAGCAGTAGAGAAGTATGGTCTTGAAAACGATCAGCTCATCTCTCGCGAAATGGCCGATCAGCTCGCCGCTGACGAAGATATCGATAGCTTGAAGATTCAGAGCGTTCTTACTACCGAGTGCAACGATGGTGTTCCGCGCAAGGCTTACGGTATTGATATGTCGACTCGCCAGCCAGTTGCCTTCCATGAACCAGTTGGCGTTATCGCTGCTCAATCCGTCGGTGAGCCTGGTACTCAGCTTACGCTCGATACTAAGCACTCCTCCGGTGTTGCCGGTTCCGGTGCTATCTCCCGTGGTCTTCCACGCGTCGAGGAGCTTCTCGAAGCCCGTACGCCAAAAGGTCAGGCCTACATTTCGACCATTGCGGGTATTGTTTCTGCTTGGGAAGAAGGACGCCATAATATTGTCCAGGTTACCCCAGATGCAGGCAAGAAAGAGCACTTCGCTCTCGACGGCCGCAAGGCTAAGGTTAAAGACGGCGCTTCCGTTAAGACTGGAGCCGTAATCGCCAGCAAGGCTAAGGGCGCTGACCCAATCGTTGCACCATTCGATGGCACTGCTGAATTGACCGATAAAGAAATTGTGCTAGTCGCCAATGCGGGCGCTCCACTCAAGGTTTCTGTGCCAACGGACTTTGCATTGACCGTCAAAGACGGTGATCATGTCGAGCCGGGTGATCGCCTATCTGAAGGTTCTTTGAATCTTCAAGATCTCATGAAGTACAAGGGCATCGAAGAAACTGAACGCTATATCTTGAACGATATCCTTACTATCTACGCTGCTCAAGGTCATGAAATCTCCGCCAAGCATCTCGAAGTTATCATTCGCCAGATGTTCTCGCGTGTGATGATCGACGAACCTGGCGACACTAGCTTCGTTACTGGTGATATCGTCAGTAAGGCTGCCGTTGCGGAAGAAAACGCAGCTGCACTTGCCGAGGGTAAGGCTCCAGCTGAGTTTACGCAGATGCTACTTGGTATTTCTAAGGTTTCCATCTACTCCGACTCCTTCTTGTCAGCTGCATCCTTCCAGGATACAACTCGCGTCTTGATTTCGAGCGCTATCTCTGGTCGCGTTGACCATCTCAAGGGTCTCAAGGAGAATGTGATTATCGGTCGCAAGATCCCTGTAGGTACTGGCGTTGAGCCTCTCGCTCAATACGTTGGTCTTGAGGAAACTTCCGAAGAAGAAGTCGCCGAACCGGCTGAAGGCGAATTGGATAATATCTAATCGCAAGGCATAAAAAATACCCCTCTCTATAGGGGTATTTTTTGTGTTTATTGCACAAAAATTCCCCGGGCTGCTCGCCCGGGGATACGACGCAATCGCGGTTTGTGACCTTAGTCGCCAAACCAGCGTGCCGCAAAACTTCTGAAATATGCCGCTTCCTCTTTTGCCTTCTCCTGAGCTTTCTGCACGACCTTTTCATATGTCGCGATTGTGATCTTAGGCTTGGCAAAAACTTTACCGTCACACTTGATGCGTTCGATGAAGCGCCAATGGACGCCCTGAAGCGGAAAGTGCTCATGTACGCACTTATAAGTGGCGACATCCCACTTTCGCCCATCTTCGTCCTCGAAATGTGCAATAAAACGATCGCGTTTTCTTACTACGGCGCTTTCTTCGCTCTCGAAAGTACCGAAACCAATCCAGGTCTGATAGGTCTCTTCCGGAACCAGAGCATAATCATGACGCCCTAATCCCTCAGCTATCTGCGTTAAGGCGAAACCGATCGTTCCATAATACAGCTCATACTCTCCTTTGCCCACTTGTATCACCTCCTGTTCACTGGGCGGCTGTGTTGTTGGAAAATATAGATAAATTATACCATATAATAGTGGATTTAACAACCATAGTATGTCATCGCAATTGACAAAAATGCATAAGTATGATAAAATAATATATGCTACTTATCCAACCAATCCCAAAAGGGTAAGTAAGATCTTTAACGGAGGTGTATTATGGGAAATAGGGATTTTTACTATTCACAAAGGGAAGGCGAGATGCCGCTCGCAAGCTACAATTCCATCATCGGAGCAGTGCTTTTATGGGGTTTTGCCCTGAGCGCCATCATTATTAAACTCGCCGGCCCCTACTTCGCAACCTGGAATCCGATTGTTCTGGTCATTGCCTATTTCGCTATGGCTATCGCCGGAATAATCATCAGCCGTAAAAGTGACAAGCCTATCGTCAGCTTCATTGGCTATAACATGGTCGTTGTACCGTTCGGCGCTGTGCTCAGCGTATGCCTGCAAGGCGTAAGTGCCGTCTCGGTTCTGCATGCCGCTGCAGCGACTGCGGGCGTGACACTCATCATGCTTCTGTTGTCTATTATGTTTCCGAAAGCGTTTTTGTCGCTTGGTCGCGTCCTGTTCTTCTCGTTGCTGGCGGTTATCGTGATAGAAATTCTCTGCCTGGTATTTGGTTGGTATCATCCGACCATCATTGACTGGATCGTCGTGCTCATATTCTGCGGGTACGTCGGATTCGACTGGGCTCTCGCGCAGGAAAAGAGACATACATTAGATAATGCCATCGACAGCTGTGTGGATCTGTACATAGACATCGCCAACATCTTTCTGCGTCTTGTCGCGCTTCTTGACGACAATAACTAAAACAGACGCTCAAAAGGAGCCCCGCCCGGATTCTCGGACGGGGCTTTTTTGTTATGCCAAAATTTAAGCCTCGGGCATACCGTCCGAGGCTGTTCTTTGTTACTCTGGGATCTTAGTCTTTTTCTTGAGGATGACAATGAATTCCTCGACTGTTAAAAGTGACTCCGCCAGCTCAGCGTTATCGAGTTTGACTCGTTCGACGAAACGCCAGCCTTCTGTGTCGGGCAGGTACGGATGAGGACATTTGTAGGTTGTGACTTCCCATGTCTGATTCTTATCGCTGAACGAAGCTACTGAGCGTTGCCGCACGACATCGTCGTTACACCTAATCTCCTCGCTATATTCGTCGATAAAGTCCTTAGTTTTCAGCCAATCTTGATAACTACTCTCAGTCACCATCGCAAAACTGCGTTCGTAGAGGATCTGTACAAGTTGCCTCATCGCCATTCCGACCGTTCCATAAAAAGCAACATACCCCTTCTTGCTCACGAGACCACCTCCCTTTGTATAGCCCAAGAAGAAAGTTGTTAAACAATATTATGCATCTTTTACTAGAAAAAGTCAAGGAGGTTAAGCTAATGCAAGAGATGACCAACAATGATATAATGTAGTTGAGAATAAAGGAGGTGAAGTGAAAGATTTTGATTATTTGCAGGATGGCGACGTATATCTTGATTCCGCCTGTCAATCTTTGCGCCCACGCCCAGTTATCGAGGCTTTGAATAGATATTACACTGAGCATAATTCTTGTGGCGAACGCGTTAAATACGCCTGGGGGCGTAAAACTGACGAACTTGTGGAAGAAACTCGCTCATTGATTCTGAAGTATCTCAAACTCAAACCGAAAGATTATTCAGTTTCGTTCACTCTTAATACGACTTACGGCATTAATCTTTTACTTGATCAGTTCAAAGATGGTATTTTTGATAAAGTTGTGACTTCCGATATTGAGCACAATTCGCCATTTCTCTCAACAATGACTTTTGCGAAACGCCACAATATCCCGCGCGAAGTTATGGTGCGCGAAGAGGATGGATCGATTAATCTTGATAATTATGATTTTTCAAAGGCGCTCGTCGTCGTGAACTGCGCCTCGAATATTGACGGCCGTAAGCTCAGCAATGTCAAAGAATTAATTAAGAAAGTTCATAAACAAAAGGGCGTGATCATTATAGATGCCGCACAAGCCTTGGCGCATAGTCCGGAGATCTTATACAAAACCGAGGCCGATGCAATTTGTAGCTCCGCTCACAAAATGTATGGTCCGTCACTTGGCTTTATGGTAGTGCGCCGTGATTTATTTAAGCAAATTGAAACTAGTTTTATCGGCGGCGGCATGGTTGACGACGTTGAAAAAGAAAGCTATAAGCTTTCCGCTGAGTCAGCGAACCATGCATATACGAAGTTCGAATCTGGCTTGCAAGCCTGGGGCGAAATTGTTGCTTTTGGCGAAGCGATCAAATGGCTCAATAATCGCACTAAGTCAGAAAAAGAGACTTTTCGCCATCAATATGAGCGTTTGTTTGACTATCTAAGTGGACAAGAACGTGTTCATTTAGTGAACGCCGAACCGAATCCGACCATGTCATTCTATATTGACGGCCTCGATTCACATCTGGTCGGCGGTGCGCTTTCAAACGAGGGCATTATGGCGCGTACTGGTTATTTCTGTGTTCATTATTATCTCGATCACGTAAAACATTATCCACCGCTAATTCGCTTCTCGATGGGTTATCATATTCGCCCGAGCGATATTGATAAAACTATCGAAGTATTCGAAAGGATGCTCGGCTAATGGTTTGTATTGCCGCGTTTATAATCCTTGCTATTATCGGCATTTTTGTGGCCTTTATTTCTATTTTTAAACCAAAAGTTGGCAAAAGGTATTTGAAAACGCTAAAGAAATCTTGGGGCTGCGTCGGCAAGCGGGTAACTTTACAAAAATGTGAAACTGGTTTTGGAGATGACGTCAAAAATACTGTCCTTAGCAAATTGATCATTCGCCACCCAAAATGGGTTAAACCAGCCTCAATCGCAATTGAAATTAGCTCGATTCTAATCGTTCTAATTACTGTTTGGTCACTCGTCGAAGGCGTTAAGGCTGGCTTGGCATTATATTCACTCGGCACTTGTAATGTGAAGCACGCCGAATCTTGCACATTAGGTTCTGAGGTCTGTAGCATTGACGATAATACTGAAGCGAAGAATCCGATTGAATATATTGGACTTTGGTTTAGCGATTGGGGCGAAATTTTCGGAGCTATTCCAGACAAATTCCGCGATTGGAACACGGATAATTTTGACGTCGTAGCAATAGAGATTAAGAACGAAGGTAAGCCAACCGCTATCGATTTCTTCGATCCTGGTTGTATCGTCTGTAAGCAATCTTTCCAAACGCAGCTCGAAACCGGCTTCTTTGAGAACTACAATGTTAAATTAGTTGTATTTCCAATTCAAGATAATGAAGGCAAATTTAAGTTCGCGAATTCTGAATTAATCGCACGCTACATTTATGCCGTTAACGAACGCGAACAGAATACTACTACCGAATCAATCGCATTTAAGATAATTAAGCGTATTTACACTGAGAAATCTGAAGATCACGGCGCTTGGCTTGATGCGTTTAACGATTATTATTCCAACGAAGAAGCACTTGGAATCATCAAGGTCTGGCTAAAAGAATTTGGCCTTGACGACAAGGCGATTAGTGAGATTTCGGAGCGTGTAACAGCCAACGCGATTGACGAAATTATTCAGAAAAATAACGATATCGTCACGAACGAAGTACATGCAAAAGGTATTCCAACACTAATTTACGATGGTAAAAAACATACAGGGAGGTATGAAGCAAAATGATGGAGGCGTGGCAAGCATTTTGGCTCGGTTTGACGCAAGGATTAGCAGAATTTATTCCAATCTCCAGTTCTGGACATTTGGAAATAATGCGCGAAATCATGAGCGGCAATTCAGAAAATTTCCATCTCTTTTTGGAATTTATTAACGTCGGCACGCTTTTGGTGCTGTTGATTTATTATCGCAAGCGCATCGTTGAAATATTGCGTGAAGTTTTTGTCGATCATAACTTTAAGTTCGCCTTTAATATTATTCTGACTTGTATACCGGTCGTGATTGCGGCGCTATTGCTGAACGATTTGATAGAAAGTAATCCGTTTTTCTCTAATTTAGCCGTGATAGCTATCATGATGGCGGTAGTTGGCATTTTAATGATTAATGTAAAACGTCTGCCAAAATGTAAGAAGATTAAGAGCGAAAAAGAACTTACGCCCAAAAAAGCACTTGGCATTGGTGTGGCGCAATGCTTCGCATTAATTCCAGGTACTTCGCGTTCTGGCACAACTATTTTAGCTGGCCGCATTGCTGGTATGGACAATAAATCGGCTGCCGATTATTCATTCTTAGTTAGCATTGTTGTAATGATAGGCGTAATTGCTAAAAGTTTAATTAGCAGTAGTTCGCGTGCATACATTGCAGAAAACTGGGGCATGCTTCTATTCTCGAACTTTATCGCTTTTGTCTTCGGTATGATTGCGATTAAGTTTGTTATGAAGTTCCTCAAAAAAGATGGCTCACTTGAAGCTTTCGGCTGGTATCGAGTCATTGTTGCGGCAATTGTAATAATATTTGAGTTACTAAAGTAATATGAATGATTCAAGAATTCTTGACATAAAACATACACCGGGCGATTGGCATCAATATGAAATAAAACTCGGCTTTAATCATGGTTGGCATTATATTATCAAGTCGTTGGCCCAAGTCTCGCAAGATCTGCTACAAATCGACGAGTTAATTATTGTAGACGCGAAAGGCCAAGCCACTAATATTACTGAAGCATTACGAGCTGCAAATAATGATATTAGTCAATGCAAAGAAGTGCAGGTGGAAAAAGCTGCGCTTAGCGCGGCGGGTAATAGTAGTAGTCTTAGGGTGCCCGTCAAAATCATTTGGTTCTGCCAAACGCAATTCTTGCGCGTTTTTACGATGATGGAAGTTTCGGATGAAGACTTGCGAGATTTTATTTCGAAAGTCCTGATTGTTGATTAATGATATAATAAACAAGTATTAACAATTTAAATATCAAGAGCGCAGCGAGGGATCGGCCCAACGACCTGCCGGCAACCTACTAAATAGCAAGGTGCCAATTCCGTCCAGAAAGGAAAGATATGACTAAAACTCTATCTTCGAGCGCAAGCTCAAAATATAAAATTATCACACGTACGGCTGAATTTGTCTCGCTAGGACATCCAGATAAAATATGCGATATTTTGTCGGATTATATTTTGGATTTATATCTTGCTAAAGACCCACAGGCACGCGTTGCTGTAGAAATTATGGGCGGTCATGGCGAGCTGAATGTTTGTGGCGAAGTTACTTCGAAAGCCAAAATTAATATTGTTAAAAAACTTCAGCAAAAACTTGGCAATGACATACGGATTCATTCGAATCTAGTGCAGCAAAGTCCAGAAATATCGCGCGGTGTCGATGCTGGAGGTGCGGGCGATCAAGGCATTATGGTTGGTTATGCATGTGCAGAAAACCCACACTTGTTACCTACCGAATACGTGCTCGCGCGTGATTTATGTCAAAAAATCTACTCCGAATTTCCATATGACGGAAAAACGCAAGTGACAGTAGATATTAAATACGATCAAAAACACCACTTCGTTTCGGCGGAGATAAAGCATATTGTGGTTAGTTGGCAGAATGTTTCGACGAAGCGATTATGTGCTGAGCTAACGATATGGTTGAATAATATACTAATTCCAAATATTACGGTTTCCGAGAAATTAAAAGTAAGTATTAACCCAGCCGGTGATTGGAACATTGGTGGATTTGATGCTGACACTGGATTAACTGGACGCAAGATTGTCGTGGATGCATATGGTCCGCGCGTACCTGTGGGTGGCGGCGCATTTTCGGGTAAAGATCCTAGTAAAGTCGATCGCTCGGCGGCTTATATGGCGCGCGAAATAGCGAAGGATTATTTACAAAAACGTCATGCCAATGAAGTCTATGTTTATATCGCATACGCACTCGGAGAAGTGCAGCCAATTGATGCAACAGTTATAATCGATGGCGAAGTCGAACGCATTAAAGATTATAATTTATCGCCTCGCGCGATTATTGAACGACTAAAACTGCTTCAACCAAATTATGAACAGCGCGCTAAATGGGGCCATTTTGCTTGACAATATGCTAAAATAGATGCATGGATATAGAGAAGATCCGTAATTTTTGTATTATTGCGCATATTGACCACGGCAAGTCTACTTTGGCCGATCGTATGTTGGAAATTACTGGCACAGTCACTAAACGCGAGATGAAATCTCAGTTGCTCGATTCGATGGAATTGGAGCGCGAGAAGGGAATTACTATTAAGCTTGCGCCAGTTTGTATGAAATACAAAGACTATACATTGAACCTAATTGATACACCTGGCCACGTTGATTTTTCTTATGAAGTATCGCGCAGTCTACAAGCCGTGGAGGGTGCCATTTTGGTGGTCGATGCTACGCAAGGCATTCAGGCTCAGACTTTGGCAAACGTCTACCTCGCGCTTGAGCAAAATCTACATATTATCCCAGTGATTAATAAAATTGATCTTCCAGCCAGCGACGTTCCGCGCGTCACCGCCGAGATAATTAATTTACTCGGTTGCGACGAATCGGAAATCATCAAAGTTTCCGCAAAAACTGGCGAAAATGTCGATAAGGTACTCGATGCCATTATCAATCGCGTGCCAGCACCAGAAAGTTCTGATTCTGGCGAGATGAAAGCTCTAATCTTTGACAGCTATTTTGACGACTATCGCGGCGTAGTTCTTTATATTCGTATGTTCGGCGGCATGCTTCCGAAAAATGCCAACATACACATGATGGCAACCAAATCAAATGATATTGCGCTGGAAGTTGGCGTTTTGAATCCGAAAATGTCACCACGCGAGCAACTTAAGGATGGCGAAATTGGCTATATAGTAACTAATCTCAAGGCGACACGCGAGGCAAAAGTTGGCGACACAGTCACGTTATCAAAAAAGCCAGCTACGAAAGCCTTGCCGGGTTATAAAAATGTCCACCCATTTGTCTATGCCGGATTTTTCCCAGTCAGCAATGACCAATATAAAGACCTCAAAGAAGCCCTCGAAAAACTGTCGCTCAGCGATTCGGCGCTGCAATTTGAACCAGAAAATTCGCCAGTGCTAGGCTTTGGCCTACGCATCGGCTTTCTCGGCTTGCTCCATATGGATATTATTCGTGAGCGTCTCGAACGTGAGTTCAAACTTGACCTAATTGTGACGAATCCGTCCACGGACTATCATGTTTCTTTAACGAACGGTGAGGAATTGGATATTCGCTCCGCTTCGGATTTGCCAGACGTTAGCAAGGTTGCTGAAATTCGCGAGCCGTGGGCTAAGGGTGAAATAATCACGCCGAAAGAATATATTGGCTCAATTCTCGAATTAATCGTTAGTAAGCGCGGTGTCCAGAAGAACATCTCATATATCGATACGCGCGCCGTAATTGATTTTGAAGCGCCGATGGCGAATTTGTTAACCGATTTTTATGATCAACTTAAATCCGCCACATCTGGCTATGCGTCATTCAATTATGAGCTTGGCGGTTATCATGCCGAGGATTTAGTACGCATAGACTTCTTAGTAGCAGGCGAGCGTATTGATGCGCTAAGCGTGATGGCGCATCGCAGTGAAGCGGACGGAATTGGTCGTGTCGTAACGAAGAAACTTAAAGAAGTGATTCCGCGTCAAAACTTTGAGGTGGCACTACAGGCCGCAATCGGCGCGCGAATTATTGCGCGTGAGACACTCGGCGCTTATCGTAAGGATGTGACAGTGAAGATTCATACCGGCGATCGCGATCGCAAGGCGAAGTTGATGGAAAAACAAAAACGCGGTAAAGCTCGCATGAAACGTTTTGGAAAAGTTGACATTCCAAGCGAGGCATTTACCGTGATGTTAAAAAGAGATAATTAATTATTCTTCTTCTTTTTCGTAATCATCCGACTCGTGAGTTGCTTCTTCTTCCTCTTCGCCAGGGTCAACTTCGTCTGGTTCGTCATGGATATTGACCGTGCCGGCGCCCTCATCTGTAAACTCGTCGTCCGTAAGCGGAATCTCTCGGTCGTTATTGAGTGCAAAATGCATTAATACGTCTATGACGTTCGTAAAGACTTCTTCGCGCGTGCCGGCGGCTTTCACGGGAGCAATTAAGCCACGTTTTTGGTAAGTCTCAATAACTGGGGCAGTTTTTTCATTGAACTCTCTAATGCGGATATCTAAGATTGCCTCCTCTTTGTCGTCGAGGCGTTCGCCACGGTCTTGTAATGAATGGCTAGCTCTCCAGCGAGTTTTGACCTCCGCCTCCGATAGATTCAAAACAATTACAGCTTTAATTGGATGACCTGCTTCCTCGGCTTTCTCTATAACGTCGTACTCTTCGCCCTCCCAGCGGCCAACACTACTAAGGATAAGTGGAAAATCAGATAATTCGCTTTTTGCAAGATAAGGCAAGACAATTGAACGGAATTTGTCAGTATTTACGAGCTGACCGGTCGCCATTTCGTTCTCGATTTCTTTATCTTCTTTTTCGGCGGCGCGGAGAATTAGGCCAGAACTTAAAAACTTCGCCCCTAAAACCTCAGCCAAGTGAATACCTACGGTATCTTTGCCAGAAAAAGGCATGCCGAAAACGTTAATACTACCTGTCCCCAACCACTTTTTTATAATTTCAATTCTCTCGTCCATAAAAATATTATATAATAAAACTAACTATGGATAACCAAAATGCGAATAACGGTGGGTTTCCGCAGAATCCGAATCCACCTCAAGATAACAATCAGCAACCACCTGCCGCCAATCAACCCCAAGGCACTTGGGAAAATGTGCGCACGCAGAGTGTGGTAGAATCTTCGCGCGATGTTGCAGAGAAGGAATTAGCCGCCCAGGAAGCATACAATAATCAGATTCTTCGACAGCAACAAGCGGAAATTCGTCGCAATAAAGAGATGCATATTGCAGTAAAAATCGCCCTAGCTGTTTTTGGCGTCTTAATTTTGATTGCCTTAATATGGCTAGTAATTCAAATCATCATTGGCATTAAGCCAGCTCCCGATGATGCTTGTAAGAATGCTGATGGCACCATTAATACCTCTTGCTGTGATCGCCCTGAATATAAGAACGAAACCAGCTGTAAAGAGCAAAAAGATCCTTTACCGACGATAGATGGCTACAAGTGTACCAATTCCGACTGTAAGAAGATGGCCGACATCGTCAAGGACGAGCGTATCATTATCTATGATGGAAAGTTTTACATTTATGACATTAAGGGAAATAAAACTACGCCGACCACTATCGATAATTCAATTAAATACAATTCGATGAGCGTGTTTGATTGGGGTAAAGATAACTATTATGTCATCCTTAAGCCTGCCACTGAGGACTACGGCCTGTATTCAATTGCGGATAATCAGCAAATCATCCCGAACAAGCTTAGCCGCATCTATTCAGACATTAACCACAAGGCTTATAAAGGTATGCAAGATATTCTTGGTAAGTATATTCTCGTACGCGAAAGTAGCCAATATCGTCTCTATGATATAAAAACTGGCGAAGAAATCGCCAGTGCGCCTGAGGGTATCTTCACCTATAAGAAATATATTATGACCTACCAATCTGGCGGCGTGCGCCGTGTCTATAATTACAGCGGTAAGCAAATCCTCATCACAAAAGAGGGCGAAGAAGTTTATATGCGCAATGGTTATGTTATTCATTTCGGCAAGAGTCTGCTTATGTATGATAATGACGGCGTCAAACAATCATCCAACAAGAACGAGATTATGAGGGATATTATTAAGCACAAGAAAGCTGAGCGTGCCGCCTATCTAAACAACGCTAAGTTGTTCTATCGCATGCCACTTTCGCGTAACTACGAAGACTAATAATTAGCAAACCTTGACCTTGAGTGCTAAAAAGCATAAAATATAGGTATGACTGATCGTCAACGAGAAATTCTTTATGCAATCATTGAAGAATATGCAGAGTTGGCTACCCCAGTGGGGAGCGTGACGCTTGCGAAGCTTTTTGATTGCTCGTCGGCCACAATTCGCGCCGAAATGGTCAAACTTGAAGCTATGGGCTATATAACGCAGCCGCATACTTCGGCGGGTCGCATTCCAACCGATGCCGGCTATCGCCTATATGTGAATTCTCTTCAGGAAAAAATAGACCGCGATGAAGACGTAAACGAAAATCGTCATATTAATATTGAAAAAGAGGATCGTCCGACCAAAGCACTTGCTACGCGCATTCAGGCTCAGACTCGTGCCGATTATGCAATTAGAACCGCCGTTGACAGCTTGGTGAATCTTACGGGCAACTTAGGTCTAGCTACTATTGGCGATCAAATCTATATTTCCGGATTTGGCAATTTATTCTCGCAACCAGAGTTTCTCCAAGCCGCCCAAGTCCAAGCCGTTGGCCAGCTCCTCGACAATATTAAGCCGTGGCTAATGGAGGTTCAGCCAAATGAGGCAATCAATGTCTATATAGGCACCGAAAATCCTATCGGTAAAACTTCCAATGTTTCTTTGATTATCTCGCGTTTTCGCTCGCCTTATTCCGACCGTAGTTACATCGGAGTTCTGGGACCAACGCGTCAATCGTATAAACGTGTCATGTCGCTCGTGCGTCATGCCGGTATAATGTTGGAGGACATCATTTATGAATGAAGATCAAGATTTTAATGAGACGCCAAATAGCGAATCGATCGCAAAAGAAAATCTCGACCCGAACGATATGATCAATACTAACGAAGCCAAGAAACATTCTATAACTGAAGAAAATATTGGCGAAGCGACTATTGGCGCCGCCGAGACCTCCGCCAAGACTGCAAAGTTCCGTAAGAATAAGAAAAATGTCGACGATGCCCAAGATGCAAAAATTGCCGAACTAACCAATGACCTTCAGCGCACGCGTGCAGATTTTGAAAATTTCCGTCGTCAGACCGAAGTTCAGAAAGAACAATATGGCAATGCGGTTAAATACTCGACCGTAAAGAAAATGTTGCCACTTCTCGACGATATTGATCGTGCAATTGCGGCTAATCCAGACACGCTCGGTCCGTTGCAGAAAAGTTTTGAGAAAACAGTCAAAGAGCTCGGTCTCTCGAAAATTCCGACTGAAGTCGGCACGATTTTCGATCCTGATTTACATGATGCCGTAATGGTTGAAGGCGACGGTGATGAAGAAGTAATTGGCGAAGTCTTACGCCCGGGCTACTATTACGGACAAGTCGTAATTAGGGCCGCCATGGTAAAAGTTAAGAAACAATGAAAATCTCTGTAATTACACTTTTCCCAGAGATGTTTGATAAAGTTTTTAATCAATCCATGCTCTGGAAGGCGCAAGATCGTAAACTGGTTGAATTTGAGATCATCGACCTACGCCCATTCGGGCTCGGCCCACGCCATCAAGTCGACGATACTCCATATGGCGGCGGTGACGGCATGCTACTTAAGCCGGAACCAATTTTTGCTGCAGTCGAGGAGGCGAAATCCCGTAATCCTAATGCGAAAGTTATATTAATGACGCCAAAAGGCCGCATTTGGGATCAGGCTCGCGCCCAAGAACTAGCAACCTCAAATCAGAACTACATTTTCATTTGTCCGCACTATGAAGGATACGATGAGCGCATTACGACTTTGGCAGACTATCAAGTTTCGATTGGTAAATTTATTTTAACGGGCGGGGAAATACCGACCATGGCCGTAATTGATTCGATTGTGCGTTTGATTCCGGGTGTGCTCGGCGGCGAAACTTCTGCCGAAATCGAAAGTTTTTCTGACGGCGATAATTATGAATATCCACAATATACTCGACCAGAAGAGTTCCGCGGTATGAAAGTACCAGAAATTCTTCTGTCCGGCAATCACGGTGAAATCGCCAAATGGCGCGCCGAAAATGCTCCGACCGAACCTCACGATTAAGATATAATATAGATATGGATTTAGCAGCTCCGATTCAGGAGGTGAAGGGAATTGGCCCAAAAACTGCCGAGATTTTGCATAAGGCTGGTATTTTTACGCTCCGTGATTTGGTCTATCATTTGCCGCGCGACTATGAAAACTTTCAACAGGCGCAAAAAATATCTGATTTGAAGCCGGGTAATGTCGTTGTTAAAGCAAAAGTCGAAGATATTAAGATTCGTCGCATGCGTCGAAACCTAATTCTTGTAGAAGCAACTTTGCGCGACAAATCGGGAGCTATCAAAACTATCTGGTTTAATCAGCCGTATCGCGCTAAGCAATTCGATGCTGGGAAGGATTATTATTTTTCCGGTACAATGGCGTTTTCCTACGGACACTATCAAATCTCAAATCCTTCCGCTACGCTTGCAGAAGATTATGACGCCAAGGCCAGTACAGCCAAGATTCAGCCAGTTTATCCCGCGCGGGGCTCGATTAAATCTCAAGATTTTAAGAAGTTTATTAATGCCATCAAAAATAATATCGCCCTCACGCCCGACATGATTCCGAATTATGAGGGCAGAGCAGATGCGCTATTTGATGTACATTTTCCAGAAACACTTGAAGCTGCAAAAGCTGGTCGTGAATATTTAGCGACCGAGGAATTATTTAGCCTACTACTGGCAGCGCGTTTAAATCGCGAAGAAAACCAAAAGCTACGTACACAAGCAATTCATGGCGACATGGATGAGCTGAAGACATTTATTGCTAAACTGCCATTTCAGCTCACTAACGCGCAGCGTCGAGCAACTTGGGAAATAGTCCAAGACATGGAGCAAGAAATCCCGATGAATCGGCTCTTGCAGGGAGATGTTGGATCGGGCAAAACTTTAGTTGCTGCGCTAAGCTGTTTAGTTGCCGCACAGAGCGGCGCCCAGGCGGCCATCATGGCGCCAACGGAGGTTCTTGCCACCCAACACGCCGAATCCCTATCTAAATTATTCGGAAAAAAACTACGCATCGCTCTCCTGACCGGCTCTACTAAGCATAAACCAGAGCTTAAAAAACATATCAAGAATGGGGAAGTAGATTTAGTAATTGGCACACATGCTTTGATTACGGACGACACGGAATTCAGAAATCTTGGGTTAGCAATCATAGATGAACAGCACCGTTTTGGCGTAATGCAGCGCCAGAAATTGCTTGCTAAAGCGCATACGATGCCACATCTGCTCTCTATGACCGCTACGCCAATTCCGCGCTCATTACAGTTGACTATCTTCGGTGATTTGTCGGTTTCGATTCTAGACGAATTGCCAGCCGGACGTCAGCCAATAACGACTAAAATTATCTCGCCAAACTCAACTAAGCAGATGTGGAGTGCAATCGAGAATGAGCTCGCTCATAAACATCAAGTTTATTACATCTGTAAGAAAATCGACGATAAAGGCGCTAGTGAGTTGTCGAGCGTTAAAAAAGAGGTGCAAAAAATCACACACCAATTCCCAAATTATAATGTTGCATATTTGCATGGCAAAATGAAATCGACCGAAAAAGACGAAATAATGACTCTGTTTAGCAATGGCGAAATCGATATTCTAGTCAGTACGACAGTAGTAGAAGTTGGCGTGAATGTGCCGAATGCCACCGTAATGGTAATTGCCGATGCGGATCAGTACGGTCTCTCGCAACTCCACCAGTTGCGTGGGCGGGTAGGCCGTGGCAGCGATGCCTCGTATTGCTATTTGATCAATTCTAACTCCGATACTCCGACTCGACGCTTACGTGAAATTGAGCGTTCACAAGACGGTTTCTATCTTGCAGAAGTCGATCTTAAATTGCGTGGCCCGGGCGAACTATATGGCTCTCTGCAGCACGGTGCGCTCGACTTACGTATTGCTACGATTACTGACACGAAGCTAGCTCATAGAGCTGATAATTTAGTTAAGCAGTTTAGACAGGAGGGGTATAATATGTTAGAATATAAAGAGTTAAGCGATGCAGTTCGCAAATACCAACGATTAACTACTTTGAATTAGATTATGTATGCAACTCTATGCGTAAAACCTGGCTCTAAACGCTCAGGCAAATTAATTGGAACGCACCAAAAGCTCGATAAGGCTGCGCGTCAACTCTTAGGACGCAATCTTTTGGTTGGTAAGAATTTTCCTACTATTACGGAAATATTACGTTTTGAGGGCATGCAGGGGCCAGACGGCTTGAAGCGCAAATCGCCCGGCGTCGACGAGCCGGAGCATTTTATTATCCCAGAAGACGACGACGGTATTTTAGTTGGATATATGGACGACCATTATTACAATCTTGTACAAGCGCTGAGAAAAGGCGATCGCGTTCGGGCGAGTTTCGAAGCGGCTTGGCTGGCGCATGTGATTACTGACGGTTTGACGCCAGCGCATCATTATCCTTTTCGCGAAGTGCGCGATGAATTGGTGGGTGATGCCGACTATGTGAAAATCTTTGGGGTTCAGCTTAAGGGTGTAACTAAGGGCGAAAGCTTTGCTGAGACGATGCGCACGAACTGGCTATATTTTGGCGCGGGTGGACTCATGACTAAGCACATTGCCTACGAATATGGCGTCGCTTATATTATCACTCCCGTCACATTAAAACATTTAATGCCAAAAGATTTTACGAAAAAAGATGCCGAAACTGCAGATTATAAAAAAGCTTTCTATAATTCACTCGAACGTGTCAATCGACTCAAAATGTATGATCATTTTCTTGAACATGGTTGGACGACCGAGTTAGCCGTCGAGACGCGCGAAGTGCTAATTCCTGAAATAGTCCGCGCCATTACGTTGGCCTGGGCCGCCGCCGCTAATCAAGCTAAACGGGAGTTAAAAGATGGCGAAAAATAATAGCCAAATTCGCATCATTTCTGGTACGCATGGTGGTCGCCTAATTGATACGCCAAAAACTAAGGCTACTCACCCGATGGGCGAACGTGAACGCTCAGCGATTTTTAATCGGATGCGTGACGAAATTGTTGGCCGGCGTGTCTTGGATGCTTTTGCCGGCAGCGGTGCCATTGGACTAGAAGCGTTATCACTTGGCGCTTCTCATGTTGACTTTTTAGAAAACAACCACAAAGCAATCAAGACAATTCAAAAGAATCTTCTAAACCTACAATTAGCCGATCGTGCTGGCATTTTGCGTGCACCGGATGGAGATTATGGTATTATTTTTGCCGATCCGCCATACGATAATCCGCAATACGAGCTAGTTGCGCAGCTAATACAGTACTTGGTTCCAGGCGGATATTTTGTATTGTCTCATCCGGAATCGCCGGCGCCGCCACAATTTACTTATCTGGAATTACTCAGCGATAAGAAATACGCCGCTGCGCATATTAAAATATATCGCAAAATATAAACTAACTAGAAAAGGCCGCACAAAAAACGTGCGGCCTTTTTGCTGGACTAAACAATATCGTATATTTCGGTGAATGAGATAAAACGCAAAACGCGTCCGTGCGTACAGCGCGAAATGACATCGGCGCGCAGATTTGGTTTTCTACCAGAGCGGAAAGTCAAACAAAGACCAGGCTTTCTGCGAATCTCAATAATCGCATCTTCGCCCGTCTGTAGGTCATGATAATAAAGACGGATACTCGAACCAATGGTCGCTTCGACCTTTCGAATAAAAAAATCGTCTTCGTCATCATGGCCTAGAAGTAGGGAACTGGCCCTACGGCGGAATCTCCAGAATGGTCCTTTTATGACGCGCCAATCTCTCTTAGTGAGACCTCGGCATTCAATGATACGAATGCCAAATTCTTTTGCATCTTCCAGTTTTCTGGTCTTGTCGGTGGTATTTGCGAAGTCGTCCAGCGCGGTGAAACAGAAGTAATCATTTGCATGAAACTTCATCCTCACCACCCCCTTTCAAAGTGCCTTGACAATATACAACTATTATATTATAGCATACTTATTGCAAAAAGTCAAGATGCTAGAGCTTAAACCTGAATGGAACTTGAATAATTAAACAAAATTAGCACTCTCGCCTTGACAGTGCTAATTTAAAGGACTATAATGAAAACATAAGCGAAAGCAACCGACAGGAACAATATATAACGGTTAGCAACTAACTTACTCACACAATTTTAACGAAAGGAAAAAAGATGATTCACTCGGGATTCGAGAGCCTTTTTGACGAAATGTTCAATGATTTCGATGACGAAATCTTTGGGCGCCGTCCAATGTTGCCGGCGCATGGTGGCGGGCATAGACGCGATTTAATGCGCACTGACGTGAGCGAAACAGACCAGGCTTATAATCTTGAAATTGACCTTCCTGGCTTCAAGAAGGACGACATTAAAATTAAATACGATGAAGGCATGCTGACTATCAGCGCCGAAAAGAACGAAGATATTGAAGAGCGCGAAGATAAAAACGGCAAACCGCGCAAAAACGGCAGTCGCCTTATTCGTAAAGAGCGCCATTTTGGCTCTATGAGTCGTAGCTGGTATGTTGGCGAAGACGTCAAAAAGGATGACATTAAAGCTTCCTATAAAGACGGCGTTCTTTCGCTGACGGTTCCAAAAGCCGAACCGAAACCAGAGCTCCCAGAAGATCAAAAATTTATCGCCATCGAAGGCTAAAAACGAACATACCCATCGTTCAAAGTTAAAAAGCGGAGTGCTACAAAACGCTCCGCTTTTTTGTTAAAATCAAATACAGAATTAGGAGGTTTTATGAGCGATGGTTTTATGGCTGATCCAATTCGGCCAGGTGATATGAATTCAGGGCAAAGTCCGACGACGAACGGAAGGTTTAACGATAATAGAAATAACAATAGTAGTGGCAAGTTGGTTATATTGATCTTTTTGTTAATATTTATTCTTCCGATACTGTTCTTCGGTTATATCTTTATAAAAATATGGAATGAGGCTGGCGATGATATAATTGCGCAAATTCGCGAAGAAGCTCAAAACGGCCGTAATTACGGAAGCTATTATGAACTTAGTAATAATGAGCAGATGGCGGCGGCGCGTATATTCGGCACGGGTATGCTTTATAATAACGGCGGCCCAAAGACTATTGCGCAAAGAGACTGTAAGCATCTAAAAAACGCCGTCACCTCATACTTCAATCAAATTAATGCTGGTGCGCAGTGGTATGATAATACCTATTGCGCTGCCGGAACCGTCAATCTCTCAACCTATTTTACTGACGAGACTGAGCAGAATATAGGTGGCCCCTATGCACGTATTGATATTAGTTCCACAGATACTCAAAGTTGCATGAATATTGCCTTTACGGATAATTTCCGCTACATTATGGCTGCCCAGAAACTGGGCAAATGCACGGCAAATACGATTGAAATTAGGGCCGATGATACCGATATCCCGGAAGTTAAGCCAGATAGAGAGGGTGAGCCGACTGACGACGAGGAAGAGCCGGACGTACCGGCTGAGCGCGCCAAGCAAGTTCTACGCTCCTGATAGCACGACTATCGCTGTCACTTAAATATTACGTAAGTCTTTATCCAATCTTGTAACGCTTGTGCTTCGTTATATTTTGGCGTATCTTCATCTGAGTCGGCGTCCAAGAAATCTACAATTTCGCCATTATGAATAATCGCTACGGAAGGAACGAACTTAACTTTTTCGTGCAGACTTGACTCGCGCGCTTGCGACCACATGATGCGGTAATATTTGAATTGCATATTATCGGGAAATTCTGTCATGCGTTGGCGCATATCAGCAGTCGTAAAACAGTCTGGTTTGTCTACCATAATTACGAATGACTTCTTTTCGGCGATTAACTTTTCGTACGCATCTTTATCGATATCTATTGCTTCGCTTGTCCCGTATAAATCGGCTTCAATCTCGAAGCTCTTCGGTTCGAGACTTTTGAGCAGAAAGAAACCACCGAAGAATACGGCCACACAGAATATTGCTATCGCGACAATAGCGTACTTATTTGGCTTTGGATTTATGGCCTTTTTCTGCTTAGTCATTCTTCTTCGCGGTTAACTTATCAAAATCGATATTATGATATGGCACTTTCCAGAATGAATAGGTAGCGTTTTCGCCCTCACCCTGTTTGATCTGGACTTTATGATCGCCTTCGTAGAACCAATAGCCACCAACTACGTAAATCTTAGTTGTATCCCAACCGAGTTTGACAAGCATGCTCTTAGTCATGCCGGCGTAGCCACCACCGCCACACATCAAGAAAATCTTTTTATCTTTCGGGAACAAATCTTCCAAAATCTGCATCGATTGTTCGTAGTTCGCGGTATATTCGCCCTTATCGTCTTGAGTGAATAATACTCTGCCAGTATAGGTATTGCCAACTTCTGCCGGTAACCCCATAACGTTAGTTAAATACGGGTAAGGCACAACCTCAAAACCCTCTACTAAGCCGGACAAATAACGGTCACCTTCAATTGCTTCGTAATTAGCCGGATCTTCTAGCATGCGCATATCACGGTAAACACTATCTTCACGACCGAGATATTTATCAATGCTAGATTCGTTGATATTTTTATCAATGCCGAACTCGCCACGCTGTCCTTCTGAGACCTCCGGAAGTGGCAAAGCTGGTAGCTTGCTACTAAATTGAGTAATATTTAGATTTCCAATTACGATACCGACGAACAATGCTACGACGATCGCTATCGCTACGTGATATCTCTTTATGACTACTTTATTCATAGTTTTATTGTACAATAAAGATGAAAAATATTAAGCATAAGGAGAAAATGGGATTATTAATGCTTCTGTTAGCCTTCGCCGGGTTGGCGGGCGTATTTGGCTTATTTGCCGCTATCGGCGTTGGCCTAAAGGCTTATAGGGATGCTCGAAATGGAGAATCCCCCAAGTGGAACCTAACTATAATGGTTGCAATCTTTATCGCCTCTATTATAGCAATATTTGCGGGGTCCGGAATGATTGCGGAACTTATTTTTAGCCCAGGTTGCCTTATGCTATGTAGTCCCGGAAAAGAAATTCGACAATTAGAGGAATTCTTTTCTGCTATAGCCGTAATAACAGCTTTAGTTATATCAATTATCTTTAGTGTCGTAATTTTTATTCTCACCCTAAGAGCTAAAAAACCACGCAAAACATTTGATAATTGGATAAAGCCATACGGCGAAAATGAGTCTACAGAAAAACCTAAAAAAATGTCATAATAAATCTATAAACATAGGAGAATTCTTAAATGAAGAAAAAAGGTATCGCAGCACTTGGCATTATTGGCATAATTGCCGCTATTGCCGTGGTCTTGGTCGGTTTCTATATCGGCACATATAATTCTATTATTGGCCTCGAGCAAACCGTCGACGAAAAATCATCTACAATCAAAACTCAACTTCAGCGTCGCGCCGATTTGATCCCTAACCTCGTTAGCACCGTCAAAGGTTACACCAAACATGAACAGAGCGTAATTGATTCGATTACTGAAGCGCGCGAAGCCATTAATGGTGCGAGTAGCATCAAAGAACTGAGCGATGCTAATAACAAACTTAATACTGCGCTTAATAGCTTGAATGTCGTGATTGAGAATTACCCAGATCTTAAAGCCGATACGACTTTCATCGGCTTGATGGACGAATTATCTGGTAGCGAGAATCGTATCTCTACCGCCCGCAACGATTATAATGAAGCTGTCAAAAACTACAATACGAAAATCAGTACTATCCCGAGCTCCATCGTTGCCGGCATGATGGGCAAAGAAAAGAAAGATTATTTCGAAGTAACTGACGAATCTAAACTTGAAGTTCCGGACGTAAACTTTGACGATTCGACCAGTACCGAAAAATAATGCGCCGATTCTATACTTTAGTTATATTTACAATCTTCGCGCTTGGCCTTTTTGCGCCAAGCGCTTCGGCAATTATTCCGCCGACTGATGATTTTTATATTAATGATGCGGCGAATATTCTCAGTGAGTCTACGGAAAAATATATCCTCGAACACAGTGCTGCCTTAGCGGAAGCTACCACGGCGCAAATCGTAGTTGTGACCGTGCCGAATCTTGAAGGCAAAGATCTCGAAAGCTACGCAACTGAGTTGTTCCGCAGCTACGGGATTGGTGATAAAGAGAAAAACAATGGTCTTCTCATGCTATTGGCGCTAGAAGAACGCCAATCGCGGATTGAGGTTGGTTACGGATTAGAAGGAGCCTTACCAGATAGTAAAACCGGTCGCTTCCAAGATGAATATATGATCCCGTATTTTAAAGAGGATAATTTTGATGAGGGAATGCTAAACGGCTATAAGGCATTTTTCTATGAAGTAGCTAAAGAATATAATTATGATACCGAAGTATCGCCGACGGAAATCTCCACAACCGATGACGATGATGATTCTGATATTGCGTCGAATTTCTTCATTGCGGGTATCTTCGCGAGCTTTATCGGGAGTTTCTTCGGTGGCGGTAAAGCGAAGCGCAACTTGATTGTCTTTCTTCTCCTTGAATTATTTGTAATTCCTGTAATTATTTATGAACTAAAAAATAGCATCGAAGGATGGTATGTGATTCCGCTTATCATGACCGTATTTAACGCCATTGCGGCATTCTTGGGCGTTAGCGCAACTGGTGGTGGCGGCCATGGCGGTTTTTCTGGCGGAGGTGGCTCTGGTGGCGGCGGTTTTTCTGGTGGCGGCGGTAGTTCCGGCGGTGGAGGTTCGTCGCGCAGCTTTTAAAATGCTTATGTTATAATAAAAAAGTAAGGGAGAAATATGGAAGAAGACGGATACCAGAGCATCACTGATTTCGATAGCATCATGCAATACATCGATGACATGGGTGGATTCCATGATTTACCAATTGGTAGTATTCAATATGATGGCTCGGAGTTGTCCGTTGGCATCGAAGAAGTTTTGGAAGGCCAGAGCTGGCCAAGCGACGCCACGGGTCGTGTTTGGTTTATGAATTTCTCGCACGTCTCTGACATTACTCTCGATATCGACATGGCCGTTCGCCTTTGGATTAAAGATACATATCTTGATGAGGAAGGTAATTTTGTATTCGAATGCGATCAGGGTAGCGTTTCAGTCTTAGCGAACGGTATTGAATTGCAAGTTCCGGTCGATGCTAACGCAAAGCAGGGTGGTTCATTTTTGGCGACCAATGCCGACGATGCGCCACTAAACATGAAAAATATTTTTAACGATATTAAAGGCATAGTAACTAATCATCGTGGACAAAGTGAGTCTGAGGAACCGGAAGCTGCGGAGACTCCAATTCCAGCAGCGACACCAGAACCGGTTGAGCCCGCACCGAACCCATTCTTAAACCAAGCGCCTACGCCAGAACCAGTCGCGCCAGCTCCGGAAGTAGCCCCACAGCCAGTCGCGCCAGTCAGTCCTAATATTGCGCCAACACCAGTCGCTCCGGCCCCAGCTCCAGCCACTCCGGCACCTGCACCCGCACCGGCCGCACCGCAAAATTCAAATCCGTTTTTGAATGATCCAAATTTCGTACCATTCCAACCAACAGCGCCAACTCCACCACCACAAGCGCCTGAACCGCCAGTTAGTGGCCCAGTTTTTAGCTAAAGATACACCAGGAGGATTATATGAAAAACGAAAGCCTCAAGGGCGAAGTTGCTGAATCCCACGGAGAATTTTTTGGTAGGACTCGGGATGGTGCAAAAGTTTATGATCGAATTGATAGCCATTTTCATGCCGAAGGTGGTTTAACACCAGATTTATTGGCGGCCGCTCTTAGCACTATTGATACTGGTGGCCGTACTTTTTTAAAGGAGCAATTAGATTTCGAACATCCAATTGGTAAAACTACTTGCGTCGAAGTGTCGCCAGACGACGAAGTAGTTATGGTGTTCCGTAAAGGTCGCAGTGGTCGCACGCCGATGGTTAAAAATCGCGAAGCGCAGCCTTGTAGCTCGATGGTGGTAATCCTCTGTAAAGATGACACATTGAAGGATGACGATAGTGACGCCTATGTACTAATTACGTCATATATTGGCGACGACGCCCCGCGCGAACCGTGGGACCCCAACAATGAGAATGAAGAAGCGTGCCAAGAATGTGAAGAATATTGGAGCTCGCATGCGCTCGTCTATGACGAAGCGCTAATCGACCAAGAACGCACCGCCGCATTTGAAGAAATGAGTGAAGAAGAACGTTCCGTTGAATTATTGCGCGAGAAAGTACTATATGATGGTTTGTTTATAGATCCGCAAAAGCTATATGCGCTTGCGCCAGCAACATTAGCGCGGTCGATTAGGACCCCACATGTTACGACTAACTTTAAACCCGAAGCGGAACAGTTACGGCTCGATCAGCTTGGTGGTAACGCTCGCATTATCGGAATTGGATACGGAAATGATGGGCGCAATGAGGGCTTGCTCGTGAGAGTGGAAGCTGATGACCCAGTCGTGCAAGAAGCCTGTGATGCACTTGAAGTTCCGCATATTACTTTATCGATTGCTCCGGGTGCGCACGCAAAAGATACAGCTGGCCTCGAATTTCGTCCGCTCGACGAACCAATTGAGTTGACTGGTAGATATGGTCTCTATGTTCAGGGTAAAGTAGTTGACCAAAAGCCAGGAACGCAAGAATGAAGAAAATAGCTTTATTCTTTTATGTTTTGTTGGCTCTATTATTTTCGAACCCAGTTAATGCAATCAAGATAAATAGCACGGACTATATATATGATGAGACGGGCACAATCGAAAACTTCTTTATAAAGAATATCAACATTAAAGGTGAAGATTTTCGAAACGGAAACAATTTCCGTGTCATCTATTATGTTTCGAATACGCTTGACGCGGACAATTATGTTGAAATTCTTGATGAGGCGATAGGTAGTATAGAACGCGGCACAGAAGAATCTGTTATGCTTGTGGGCTACTCTACACAAACTACGCAGTTCTATGTTCGGCATAATGAAGAGTTTCGTCCACGTCATCTCGAAGAGGATGTTGCAAATATTCGTGACAATTATTTCATTAAATACTCATCGAATCGAAGACTTGGCGACGCCTTGATGCAGGTGTATGGATACTTCTGTAATATTGCGCGTGAGGGGTACTCGGTTTTTGAAGAAAAAGACACAGAAGACTTCAAACAAACCATGCGCGTATCTTTGGCTATTGGGCTAATTTTTGCCATCGCGATAACTGTATGGAGCGTTACAATACGTACGCGCAAAATACATATAGGAGTCTTTATTGGAGGCGCAATTTCTACGATTATCTGCATTTTATATATCCTTTTCGAATTATTCGTCAGAAGATGATGGAATGATTGCCGTTTTAATTTCGTTTATGCTAAAATATTATCAAGTATGAATGGAGACGATTACGACGATTACACTGGTCATGGCATCGACCAGGAGCAGTCTGCACAAGACGTCATGGGCGTCGATCTCGGTAATGGTCTCAAGTCTAAGATTCGCAACTCAGAGGATAATCCCCGCAAGCCATTCGATAAAGGCCACTCCGCGCGTGGAGCTGGCGGTGTTTTAAGCGCCGGTGAGCAAAATCAACAGTCAGATAAAGATACGAATAGCGCGGATGGAGCGTCTTGGGCAAATCGTACCGGCGAGAAAGCTAGAATGATATCTTCTGCCGCTTCGGGGAATATGGCGAGATTTGCTAAAGACGTTAAGAGAAAAGGCGGCATTAAGGGCGCCTCAAAAGCCCTCGGTCCAGCTGCCACGATTTTAATTATTCTTGCACTATGTATTGGCGCCGTGCTTGGTAGCCAGAGTACTATGCTCGGGTCACTAGTGGGCAACTTACAGCGCAATTTTGACCCAATCGATATTGCTGCAGCAGTTCGTAGCAAAGTTCTGATTAAGAGCATTATGAGTGGCAAAAATGCTAAAGGTGGCCTATGGAGTAAATTCTCCGATCATATGAAAGCTAAGTTCTCCCAGTCCGGCATTGAGGTCGTAAGTGATGGCGATGTAGAAAATCTTCAATATAAGAACAGCTCCGACGAGGAGGTAAAAGTAACAGCGGATAGCTTTGATTCGGAAATTAGAAACGGACCAGAATTTAACGCAAAGTTTGAAGAAGGAGCAAGTACTTACAATAATGGCACAATGGCG
>JAGCSL010000067.1 GCA_017964115.1 Candidatus Saccharimonadota bacterium | reverse complement strand
GTATTCTTGGCACCCTTAATTTTTTCAGCTTCACCCGTTGAAGTCATATAGCGGATACCACCAATTACTATTACTATTACGGCAATAATGCCAATCCACATATAGACGGTTTCAAGAACACGGCGAATTCTGTTTTGTAAAGCAACTTCGTTTGCACCTTCGCCATAACCACAAATTAACGGATCATAATAGCCCGCCGCGCCACAAGCTGTTTGTTTTGCGAATACTGGCGTTGTCGCAGCCACAAAAATCACACTCAAAAAACATAGCACCACCCCTAAATATGCGAAAACTTTTCTCTTACTAGCCATTTACCGCTGTAACCACAAGGTTAACAATCGCCGCCGCCAATAACGTAATAGCTAAACCAATTGCAGCATACATAATTGTATTTTTTGCTTTTGCTGTCTTCTGCGGATCTCCAGTACTTGTAACATACGAAATACCACCGATCACAATAATAATTGCACACACGATACCCGCCCATAGGAATGCCGTATTAAATATAGAAGCGAAGAAATTAGCATCCGTCGCCGCACCAGACGCTACGTCTACTATTGCGCCCGAGATCAGGGAAGCGGTCATACAAATCACCAAACCAATCAAAGCATTCGTTATAGTCTTCTTACCACTTGCAACCTTGCCGCTCTCTCCCCGCGCCAACATATATAAATAACCGCCCCAAATCACAAAACCCACACAGACATAGCCGACAATTTGCAACACCATTGTTACAATATTGAGTACGACCTTCCAGATGATTGCCTTTATCTCTTCTTCATCTTTCGGCTGCGTGCCGTTGCATACAGCATCGATACCATCATACCAAGCGCGGAGGCCCATGAAACGACTTCCGCCGCAACCGCCGCCGCCACTACCGCCGGCGCCACCGGCACCATGAGCGCCCCCTCCAGCAAAAACTGTCTGCGTAGGAATTAGTAGCGTAGCAAATAAGCTAAATACTATTGCTATGATAGCTAAGGCTTTTTTCATTTCTTTATCTCCGTATTAATAATTACGCCACTATTCACATAATTTGCTGCCTCTGGATCCGGGACAAACAACATCATCGCCCCCGATGCGCCAAGCGCCATAATTGCCCAAATCACAATTCCAATCACAATCTCCATCAAACGCTTCTTTGCTTTTGTTATCTGTTGCTCATTATCGCGCGCCGTCATAATTAAATAGCCGCATATAATAATACCGATTGTCGCCAACACCCCAATACCAATCGACAGAACGCCAATTACGAATATGATAATATCTTTGATTGTCTGTTCACCATTGCTCTCAGCTCCAGAGCACCAGTTTTTAAGAATCGTCGCACATTGCTGATCGTGTTCTGGTTCAATTTTTACGTTTTCGCCCGCATAAGCAAGGTTCCCACCAATCATTGCTACATTTATCGCGGCTACCCCTATAATCACCCCAATTTTCTTCAGCAATTGTTTAATTTTCATGAATTTTTATACCTTTTTGACCTGAATACCTAATATGAAAATATTATAACATAAGCATTCGCATATTTGGGCAGGGTAGTGTATAATTGATTTTCTAACTAATACCCCTTAAAATACTTGACTAAAAAGCTTATGTGTGGTATAATAGGATAGCTATGGGTAGGTGGTTTAAAAACATAACCTTATCTCTGTTAGCGGCCGTGATTAGCGTCACCGCTTTGACCGGTCCAGTTTTTGCTACTCCAACGAATCCTACTACCGATCCAGATACTACCGTCACTACACCGACTAACCCAGACGAAACTACTAACCCTACCACTAATCCAGACGAAGAGTCTACTGATACCGAAGAAGAGCAAACCGAAACTCCAACCTGTTACGATCAGGTTGGCGGCATTGGTTGGCTCATCTGTCCAGGCACCGGCTTCCTTGCAAATGTCATTGATGGCGCCTACAGCATCCTCGATAATCTCCTCCGCGTCAATCCACTTCCTGGCGACCCCAATTCTCCAATTCATATCGTCTGGGATTACATTAGAGGTATTACTAACCTCATTTTCGTCTGTTTCTTCCTAGTAATTATATTCTCACAACTAACAGGGGTAGGAATTAATAATTACGGTATTAAGCGCATGCTACCACGTCTAATCGTGGCTGCTATTTTAATTAACCTCAGTTACGTTATCTGTACTCTCGCCGTCGATCTCAGTAATATATTTGGCATCGCGCTCCGTAATGTCTTCCAGAACATCCAAGATACCGCTATTGCAAATGGCACTATTAATGAAATCGCCTCTGGCACTTCCTTCGCCGGCATTGTCGCCACTATTCTCGGTATTGGCACCATCGGTACCGTCGCCGCACTCACTTTTGCTGGCGGTATTACCGGTGTTATTTGGCTCCTGATCCCAGTTGTGTTAGCCGGCGCCATTGCTATTATTTCTGCTGTCGTAACTATGGCTGCCCGTCAAGCACTTATCTTCCTTTTAGTAATGATTGCACCACTCGCTTTCGTCTGTTACCTCTTACCAAATACCGAAAAATGGTTCCGTACCTGGTATCAGATGTTCTTCCGCATGATTTTCTTCTATCCAATGTTTAGCGTTCTCTACGGCGCTTCTCAATTAGCCGGCTTTATTACCATTACTTCCGCCACTAGCTGGCTTGGAGTTGTTCTTGGTATTGCCATTCAAGTTCTACCACTATTCTTATCAATTCCTCTTATGCGTATGGCTGGTACCGTCCTTGGCGGCATCGATCGCGGTATTCGTCGCTTTACCGATCCAGCAACTGGCCTCCTACATCGTCGCGCCGCCGAAGGGCGTGCACTTGCTCGCGCTCGTCAGCTCGGAAGTCAGAACAATATCCCACACAACCGCCTCGCACGCTGGCTCGAACAACGTCGCACTAACCGCGAATTCGATCTCCAACAGACTTTAGCTAGCAATAAAGATACTTATATGACTAATGCCGCCACTAGCATGGTGCGCGGTCGTGACCGCAAACAGCTTAATGGCCGCGGTGTCCGCTATTATAATATGCAAGCTCGCAAGATGCAGAACCAGATTGCTCGTACTCAGTTCGAAACTGATATGGATGAAGGCTTCGACGACGGTGTCGCAACTGGCGTACCAATTGTACGCAATATGCGCAATGCTCAAATTGCCCGCACTAACCGCGCGTTCCAAGATGCTATTATTGACGACCATGTCGCAAAAACTCGTCAACGCAGTGTTGCGCGTACTAATATGGAAAATCGCGCCAATCGTATTCATGACGCTCTTAGTGATGAAAATACTCGCGCTAACACTCAAATTCATCAGCAGGTTACTGCCGCCTTCCGTCAAAATAATGCGCCTGCCGCCGGCAGTGCAGAAGAGCTCGCCGTTAAACGCTCTGTCAACGATGTCCTTGCTGATGCTATTTCGCAGAAACGCCGCGTCGACTCCGAGATGAAGAGCAGCTACCTCGAACTTTACGACGATTCTCCAGCCGGCAAATATGTCGAGAGACAGCTTGTCGAAGCTATTAAAACACATGACTACAACTCAGCTTCTGCCGCTATGATTACTATGGCCAAACGTGGTGACCACGGCGACCTCATTCGCACTATGGTTGAACATTCTGGCGAAATTAGCGACAACTTCGCTATGCAAAAGAACATGGCCGATACTGGCCTCAGCCTCAAGAAAGAAAACCTCTATCTCTGGGCTTGGGCTAAAGCTAATATGATTCGCCGCGGCATGAGCGATGGTAACGATCCAAATAACCCAGACCAAAACGTTGCTTCTTATATCGATATGGAAACCTTCCTCCGAGGCGACTATATGGCTGGTGATGGTGCAGGGGCGCACGATAAACTCCAAAAGGCTACTATGAAGCAAATCTTCGAAGATCTTAACGGTTGGGGCCCAGTCGCATCACAAGACCGCACCGTCTTTAAGGAAATGTTCAAGCTCATTCAAGACGGCCACATTCCAATTCCAGTCGACGGCAATGGCAACGAGAGCTTCCCATTGCTATTCCCAGAGAAATACATCCGCTCCGCTGCTGTTTCCGGCCTCATGGATGGTGAACAGCTCGGTACACTTAATAAACTCCTTACTGGTGGTTATGATAAGAACGCTACGCAACAATCTGATTGGTTCTATGCTCACCAAGGCATGATCGAGAATCAGCTCATGAGCTATGTAAACAATATGGTTGCTAGCCAGCTCGTTAGCTCCAAGAGCTCAACCATCAAAGATATTAACGGCGCGCTACTCGCCATACATCCAAACGATTACGTCGAAATGAATGTCGATGGTAACGTCGTTCAGGTTAGCTCGCAACTCTATCACGCCTTCGACCAACAACGCGCCGCTCTCAACAAGCCAAGCGCTATTAACCAGCGCAACGCTATGAATAAAGAGATTCGCCAGATGTTTGGTATTAGTCTCAACTAATAAAAAACCGAAAAAACAGACCTTATGCTGGCCATAAAAATTAATGATTATGTTAAAATATAAGTATGGCTCAGTATAAGGTCCCACAAGATGTTGAGGCCGAAGATAAACTCCTCGGGCCATTTACTTTCCGTCAATTTGTCTACCTGATGATTATTGGTGGCTTAATTGGCTTGGGTGTTTTGTTCTGGGGAATTTTTCCACCTCTCATTATAGTATTGGTACCACCAATACTTCTTCTTGGTGCCCTAGCTTTACCTCTTAAGAAAGATCAGCCGATGGAGACATATCTTTCTGCCGTAGTTTCTTTCTATCTCAAACCGCACACGCGCACTTGGGAGCCAGGCGAACCAGAATCAACTATTATGATTACTGCGCCAAAACAAACCGAAGAGAAGCGTACGAAAGACATCGATCAGGACGAAGCTATGCATCGTCTTTCCTTCCTTGCCGACATTATTGATACCGAAGGTTACGCCATTAAAGGTGCTACCCCAAATTCTGGCGTGAAAGAAGAAATCTATGCCGAAGCTAACGACACGCTTGATATGTTTGATGACCCTACCGCTAGTAATAATTCAATTAATCAAACTCTTCAAGACAACGCCTCTTCGCGTCACGACGAGGCTATCAACCAAATGCGTGCCGCCATCAAAAATAATACTGCTACTCCAAATATAACTACTCATCCTAACCAAGCTGCACCTCAACCAGCTCCAACGGCTATAAACCAACAACCAATACCGCAAGCACCGAATATGCCAGAGCCAACACAATCCGCAGCACCATTCGCTCAACCTACTCCAATTACAACTACACCTGAGCAAGCTCCACAAGTTGCTCCGCAACCTCCAGCCCTACCAGAAAATCCAGTTGCAACCGAGGCCATAGCGGCTCCAGCCTCCACCGTACCACAAGAAGCAACTATCCCTCAAGAAGATATCGGCGACAATCCACTTAGTGATGATGCTATTAAAACAAATGATGCAATTATTAAACCCGACTCTATAGTGGCCGAAATTGAAGCCGAAAAAGCCGCCGCCGCCGCTGAAGCCGAGGCTAAACGCCAAGCCGAACGTAAAGAAGTCGAAGAACAAACCGATCCAAATATCCTCGACCTCGCAAATAATAATGACTTCTCCATTGAAACTATTGCTAAACAGGCAAAACGTATAAAAGAGAAGAAGGACGACGAAGTTTATATTTCATTACATTAAGGAGTAAACAGTGCAACCACAACAACCACAGGCAATGCCAAATCAAAATCCCCAAGCCGCACCGCAGCAAGCTAATGCGATGCCGCAACAAGCTGTCATGAGCCAGCCAGGCGCAGTTCCGCAACAACAAATGCAAGCTGCTCCGCAAAAAGAAAACCCAACCTCTACGCAAGCCACCCTTATCATTTCCGAGCTTCGCGATTCAATGGTTATCATGAAAGATGGCTCCTTCCGCGCTGTGGTTGCGTGTAAATCCATCAACTTCGATCTTATGTCCGATCAGGAACGCGAAGCTGTTGAGTATTCCTATCAAAACTTCTTAAACTCCTTAAACTTCACTGTTCAAATTCTTGTTCGTTCGCAACGTGTCGATATTGGACCATATCTCGACCGCCTTACTGAACTTCGTCGCAATAATGACAATATGCTTCTCGGCATCCTTATGGATGATTACATCGACTTCATTGACGAACTGTCTCAAGAAGCTAACATTATGGATAAATCTTTCTTTATTGTTATTCCATATTACACTTCTTCCGAGGCGGAAAAAGCCGTCACACAAACGAAGAACTTCTTTAAGTCTTTTAGCCGTACTAAAGGCCCTGTCGTTACTCGTATCGATCGCGCCACTTACGATAAAGCAGTCACTGAAATTAATAACCGCGTCGAAGCCGTCATCTCCGGCCTCTTCCAAATTGGTATCCATTCTGTACGTCTCAATACTAAGGAACTCGGTCAACTTTACTACAACTTCAATAACCCAGACACTGCCGTTCGCGAACCGCTCGGAGATTTCAATAAATTAGCTCATCTTTACGTTAAGAAAGGTGAACCTGAAGCAGAAGGGAGTCAAAAATAATGGCAAGAAAACAACTTAGCGCCGCCGACATTGCCGCGCAGGCACAACTCCAAGAAGAAGTTGAAATTCAAAAAGCCTTTGAAACTGGTATTACCACCCTTCGCGATCTCATTTCTCCTTCCAGCATCGAAATTCATTCCGATTATTTCCGCCTCGGCACAAAATACGGCCGCACCATTTATGTCTACGGCTATCCACGTATGCTCGTGACCGGCTGGCTTAGCTCTGTTATTAATATCGACGAAGTTATTGATGTTTCGATGTATATTTACCCAGTCGATACTGGCGTAGTCATGAAAAACCTCACCAAGAAGGTGACTCAGCTCGAAGCTAGTATGAATATCAATAGCGAGAAGGGTAAAGTTCGTGATCCAGAGCTCGAAGCTGCTATTACCGATGCTGAGGATCTTCGCGATCAGCTCCAGGTCGGTGCCGAAAAATTCTTCCGCTACGGCCTCTATGTTACTATTTACGCCGACTCTCTTGACGAGCTTCAATTCGTACAGCACAAAATTGAAAACATTTTCGGTCAGCAAATGGTCTTTAGCAAAGTTGCCAGCTCACAACAAGAGCAGGGTATGAATAGTACCATGCCTCAATGTTCCGACCAACTTCAGATTCGTCGTAACATGAACACGGGCGCTATTTCAACCAGCTTCCCGTTCACTTCAGCCGACCTTACTCAGGAAAAAGGTATTCTTTATGGCGTCAACATGCATAATAACGGTCTCGTTATTTTCGACCGGTTCACACTTGAAAACGCCAATATGGTCGTCTTCGCTAAGTCTGGTGCAGGTAAGTCATTCACCGTCAAGCTTGAAGCCCTTCGTTCTATGATGGTTGGTACCGAAATTCTCATTATCGACCCAGAAAACGAGTATCAGAAGCTTTGCGACGCTGTCGGTGGCGCCTACGTTCGCCTCAGTCTTAACTCCGATGTACGTATTAACCCATTCGACTTACCAAAGGTTGTCGATTCCGAAGATGCTAACGATGCGCTTCGCGCCAACCTTGTTACGCTCCATGGTCTTTTCCGCCTCATGCTCGGCAACGGCGCTGGTCTATCTCCAGCTGAAGAAGCCGATCTCGACCAAGCGCTCATCGATACCTATGCCCGTGCTGGTATTACAAACGACCCACTCACACACGCTGCGACTCCGCCAACCATTATGAACTTGTTCGACACTTTGCTTCATATGGGCGGCTCCGGCCCAAGCCTCGCTCAGCGTCTTCGCAAATATACTACTGGTAGCTTCGCGGGTATTTTCTCACAACAATCCAATATCGATATCAACAACCAGATGGCTGTCTTCAACATTCGCGACCTTGAAGATGAACTTCGCCCAGTCGCTATGTATATTGTTCTGTCACACATTTGGAATATCGTTCGTGCTCAACAAAAGCGTCGCCTCCTCCTCGTAGATGAGGCCTGGCAGCTCATGAAATATGAAGATTCCGCAAACTTCCTCTTTAGCCTCGCTAAGCGTGCTCGTAAGTATTATCTTGGCCTCACGACTATCACCCAGGACGTTGAGGACTTCATGTCGTCCAAGATGGGCCGTGCTATCGTTGCAAACTCTTCCATGCAGCTACTATTAAAGCAATCCGCTTCCGCCGTCGATGTCCTTTCCGACGTCTTTAAACTTACCGCTGAGGAGCGCAAACGTCTTTCTAACTTCCCAGTTGGGCAGGGACTTTTCTTTGCTGGTCAAAACCACGTTCATATTCAAATCGTCGCTTCCGATACTGAAGAAGACCTCATCACTACCAACCCTGTCGAAACCGCCAAAAAATAGTCATTTTAATCTGTTTTATTATTCGACATCTCTATTAAAATGTTGTAAAATATATACATCATGGTCTCCACACCACGCAATAAACGTTATCGCAGTTCAAGAGATCCATATAATAATATGGAAGAGGCGGACATTAGGCCGTCTAATATCTCTCGTCAAGAATTATCCGACGCTGAAAAAAGCGCTTCTACTAGCATAGAACCCGATAATCTTAATCCAGAAGACCAAGACTTAACCGGACGCAATCGTCGCGAAAGCAATTCTGATGCTCTTCGCCGTCGCGAACGTAATCAACGTAGCGATTCGAGTCTCCAAAATATTCAGTCAAATTTCCGCAATTCCGTTAAAGGAAAATCTCCTACTGCCAACAAAAAAAGCAAGGGAAAAGGTTTTTTCAAAAAAGCTGGGCCAATCGGCGCAATCACTGGTATTTTATTCGGCGGTGGTATCTTCTTTTATGCGACTCAATCCATGCTCGCACCACATCTCTCTGCACTCTATACTCAAGCGACTGATCTTCAATTTACCTCATATAACATGCGCAACACGCGTATCATGTCTTACATGATCGATGGCGGTGGACAAGTAAAAATTAGTAATTTTACTAAAAAATACACTCTTTTTACCCCATATATGCAAAAACGCCTCGTTAATAATGGCATAGAGGTTGGCCACCTAAACTCAAGTGGTGCTTTTGAATCCGGTCAAGCTCTTCTTGGCGGCAAAACTGTTCTAAAATACGGCAACAAAATCGTCGACGCGAATTCATTCCAGAACGAATTCGCATCCAATGCAAATTTCCGTGAAGCTTACTATAATGCCAAGCGTGGCCGCATTGCTGGTTTCTTCGATAAATCTTCCGAAACCTTCTATAAAAATAAAGGCGCCACTCGTGACATCTTCGATCAATATAAATCTACCGGTGACGAAGAGACCGATATGGAAAACTTCAAAGAAACCGTCTCCGATCGCGTAACAGGTACCGATGGCTCAATTAATACAGTACGTACTGAAACTGACGAAGAAACCGGCGAAGAATCGGTTAGAGAAAACGGTGAAGATATTAATACTCGCAATGTTGACGGAGCCACGCCGGAATCAAAGGCGCGCGCTATGGTCAATAACATTGCAGGTAAAGTATCAACGGTTGGCGTACCGGTTTGTTCGGCACTTCGCATTGCAAATCTAGCTGCTGTTGCGGTCTCAGCTTATCAAATCTATCAATCAATTGCCTATTTCCTAAGCTTTATGGAGCCAATTAGCAAAATGATGGCAGGGGAAGGTGAAGCTTCGGGTATTAATGAAACGCTCAATTTCATGACGCAGCAAACTACCAGTACAGTCGAATATGTTGATGAAGATGGTAAATCCACTACCAAAACTCTCACTGGATCCATGGTTGAGTCTAGTGGATCGAAACTCGTAATGGGTAACACCCTATCATCCGAATCTGCCGTCCAGCCATTCTCATTCGACAATATTACTAAGGCTGCTACCAGAATTGCAATTAGTGTTGGCGCAACCACTACCGTATGTTCGGGCGTTATGGCAGCGTCAGCTATTGTGTCCCTTGCCTCGACTGCTATTCCAGGCGGAAAACTTGCAACTTTCGTAATTGGCGCTATCGCTCAAACAGTTGGTGGCATCGTACTTACTGGCGTTATCGCTGCTATCGTTAATGCAATTATTCCTTATGTAGCAAAAATGTTTGCTAGCAATATTTTCGAAACTTATACCGGTATACCAGCCGGCGAGTTATTCTCGCAGGGTGCCGCTGCCGCAAACTTTTCACTTGCAACTCAGAGTAGCGCCTATATGCCGTCTTCTGAAGAGTCTATAAAAACTCAAAATCGCCATACTACCCGCGCAATCGCACAAGAAGCTGAAGTAGATCGTATTCATCGTAGCCCGCTAGATGTTTCTAGTCCGAATACTTTTCTTGGCTCAATTATGGCCAAATTCTCTTATTTATCATATTCAAATCCACTCCTAAGTAGCGCAGCAAACTTAACCCGCGTCGTGGGCAGTTCCGCACGCTCACTTATTCCATCCGCCGCCGCACTCGACAACGACTTAACATATACCAGCCAATACAATGAATGTAATAATCTTAAAAATACTCAGTGTGATATGTATGGCTATCCAATCGTTAGCTCAGACTACTCAACTATTGATATTAAGCCAGATGATCCAACTTACATTGCCGTTATTGAACCAAACATCGAGTATACTAGCGGCGGATCTTCTTCTGGCTCATCGACCGGAATTGCCTATAGCGGCAAGATATATCCTGGTCAAAAATATAATCTCACCGATGCGCAAATCTCTGGCTTAATTGCAGTCGTTAAACACGAAAACGGCGGTAGTCTTGAAGCTATGCAAACCGAAGCAACTCAGATGGCTAACCTATTCGAATACAAGAAGAAAAATACTCCACGTACAGCCGACAACTTTGTTAATTATATCGTTCATGGTGGTTGGTATGCGGCAGGTAAATACTATAGTACCAGTAATCGCAACTACACCCAAGCCGAGTTTAATGCCATGAAAGATATTTGGGTAAACGGCAAACGCATCATGCCACCACAAGTCGTCGAACATGATTGTATAAAGTGTGGCAATAGTTACGATATTGTATGGGCAAAAAATGATGGCGTATCATTCGATGTAGATGATCGCGAAAAATATATTTCTGGTAAAACCCTGCTACACAACCGTTATGGTTCAACTTATGTTTTCTATAAATTCGCAACCAATTCCACTCGCCAAGGCGATCCGTTTGGTTATTTCCCAAATAATCCACCTACCGAAAGCGGATCATCATCATCCTCCTCGAGCAGTTCAAGTTCATCAAGTACTAGCTCGACAGAAAGAATTAAAGATAATTCCGAACTCGCTAAATTTATTAACTTCTGCGTCAATCGCGAATCGCCATGGGGTGTTATGGATGCCAATATTCTTAATGCTCTCCAAACCGACGGCGGTATTGTTATAAATAACCTTCCAATTGTTAATGATATTATTGACGTTGTTAATGCCGCCGAAGATGTCAGTAATCAAAAATGGGCCACTGGCGAAAACTGTATTAATTCTAGCGATAATCCGCGTTGGGATTCTGAATTTAAATATTATCAACGCTACGTTGAAGATATGCGTATCATTCACGGCATGGACGACCCGGAATCCGGCAGCGAAAACCCAGTCATTGCTTACCAAAATAGATATCGCGAAGCTCATCCAATTGATACTAGCTTCAGAGGCACTCTTTCGCGTATCTCCGGTTTGAGTATGGATGATGTAGCTTACTTATTAGAGTACGTCGATTATTCTACCCAAATTGCAAATTATCATCCCGAAACCCGCGCTAAATT
>JAGCSL010000066.1 GCA_017964115.1 Candidatus Saccharimonadota bacterium | reverse complement strand
TGCGATAATTTTATCGGCCCAGACTAGACCTTCGTATTCAATCTGGTGGATAAGTGGGTTACCACCATTTTCGCCACCACGATCGAACTCGGTCGCATGGACGTGTGCAACTAATGGAATGCCGTAGTTTTTCTTGGCCAAAATACCAGCTTCATAGGTCAGCCAATCATGCGCGTGGACCAAATCAGGTTTGTATTTCATCAAGTATTGCTCAACAAACTTGCAGTAATCTCTCTGAATGTCGCGGATAGAGCATGGGCGACCTTGTGGGCAAATACAGTTTTTGTCTTCGACTGTTGAAGATGAATAGGCGTTGCCACCTCCGTAGAGGAACTCTGGACTCATTGGCGTTGCCGCCAACACATGCATGTAATCCAAGTGATGTTCCGCTTCGTACGGGACAACAAAATCAATGTCAGCGCCCATCTTTGCCAATGATTTCGACAAATTCAAGCAAGCTACTCCAAGTCCACCGCTGTTGTGTGGTGGTAGCTCCCACCCTAACATTAAAATTTTCATCTACTATTTAGTTTAGTACTTATGCTTCCAAAACACAAGCGAAATGGTTGGATTTTTCGGACTTTTTTTGTAAAATTGTGGAAAAGGTACAGATAAGGAAACCAAATGGCACGAAAATCAACTATTAAACAATCAAAATCCGTTGTAAAAATTACAGAAACAGGCAAAGAATCAGAAACATCGAATGTTGTAAAAAATACTAAAAAAGATGCCAAGGTCCAAAAAAATGTCAAGAATGATGGTCCGCGGTGGTATCATTTTGTGGCTTTATTGGCCATTTTGGCGTTGGCAGCTTTTGCCGGAATGAAGCTCATTTATCGGTACGATCTTTCAATCCTGGGCGCCGAGCATACAGTAGACATTTTCCATGGTTGTACGTCTAGCATCGCTGGTCCGCTAAAGGAGGAAGACTTGCGGTTCCGCAGCTATGGCTTGCACGTTGGTGACTTAATCGGTAAGGATGGCCTTACAAAGAACCGCGACGAGGCCTACGTTGAGATCGTGAAGTTTGAGCAGGACTACGTTATCGTAAATCGCCATTCCGACGATAACGATTGGGCCGAACGTACAGTAGATTACGGCACTTTGCAGAGCGTTTACCTCTATCAAGCCATCACTGATTGCGGCGAATCATTACTTTTCACAATATATTAAAGAGTTGTCAATAGAGGGGTATCTATTGACAAAAACGTGAAAACGTGATACACTATTCAATGCATGCGGACGAATGCCCGCTGTACTTTAGCATGCTTCAAATCCAAAAACCCGGATCAGCAGAATAGGAGGAAATATGCCAATATATTTCAACGTACCAACGCTCATTTCTGGTGGAAGCAGTTACTCTTCGGGGTACATCCACCGCAAAGCGCGATCCACCGGCTTCGGCCATCGCGAGGCGCCCATGGAAATCAGCTGCGGAGTAATGCGCGATATTGGCCCCTGTAAGCTCGGTGTCGGCATTGAGCATGACTTCACTGTCCAGGCGTATAGTTACTATGAAGGTTTCTATATTTCTGGCCGCAAAAGAAAAGCTCAGTCCGAACGACTCGGCGCGTTGATACTCGATCTGTACACTGTAAGCCCGAGTTCCGACCTCAGAGAACGCACGGACGCCGTCTTGGTTCGCGAATGCGACAAAAAGCGCGTCGAAGTTCTGTCAGGTGGCGGCTATAATCTGCAAGGAGAGCGTCTTTACGACAATATCTTCCTGCGCGTCAAGCCGCCGGTCATCATCGTTATTCAGCGTTATCGCAAGTTCAAGAGGCTCATGCCTATTGACTACTTCTATCTGGTCACGCCGCTGGGCGTCAAGGAAATCATGCCTCGTCGCGGCGACGACGCGACGGAACTGGCGGAAGTCTCGACGAACGTTGACGATTGGATGTATATTTAAGCAGCAAAAAGCCGCCGAGCAATCGGCGGCTTTTTCTATAGCGCAAACTGCGAGTTATAGAGATCGGCGTAGAAACCACCTTGTGCCATTAATTCCTTGTGGCTGCCAGTCTCAATAATATTGCCCTCATTCATCACGAGAATTAGGTCGGCGTTTTTAATTGTCGATAAGCGGTGCGCGATAATAAACGACGTGCGGCCTTCCATTAGTTTATCCATGGCTTTTTGTACTAATTCTTCTGTACGCGTATCGACATTTGATGTCGCCTCATCGAGGATAAGGAATGGTGCGTCCTCAATCATACCGCGCGCGATTGTAATAAGCTGCTTCTGGCCGGCCGAAATAGAATCATTTTCGCCCACTTCGGTGTTTAGCCCATGTGGCAAAGTCTTAATAAAGTGGCTTAGGCCTACGGTGTCGCAAACTTTCATCACGTCTTGATCGCTAACGCCAGTATGGTTATAGACGATATTTTCGCGCACGGTGCCACTAAACATCCAAGTATCTTGTAGGACCATCGTAAAGAGTGAATGTATTTCTTCGCGGGCCATCTCTTTTGTAGAAATGCCGTCAATGCGAATATCTCCAGACTGGATATCATAGAATTTCATCAGTAGGTTTACCATCGTAGTCTTACCGGCACCAGTCGGGCCCACAATCGCAATCTTCTGGCCGGCCTTAGCTTTGGCGGAGAAGCCCTTAATGGTCAATTTATCATCACTATAGCCAAACTTTACGTTGTCGAATTCAATGTCGCCACGAATATCGTCCTTATTGAGGTGGGCTTCTAGACCACGCTCGCTTGGCATTTCTTCTTCATCCAAGAATTCAAATACCCGCTCGCTAGATGCGGCTGCTGGTTGTAAACCACCGATTGCTTGGGCGATGCGCGAAAGTGGAGAAGAAAAGAGGCGCGTGTAGGAAATAAATGCCACGATAATACCAAAGCTGATGACACCATTCATAGTGAGGAGGGCGCCACTGACGCAGACGGCAAGGTAACCGAAATTGCCCACGAAAGCCATAAATGGATGCATCATGCCAGATAAGAATTGGCTCTTTTGGTTGGCGGTATGAATCTTTTTGTTAATGCGGTCAAACTTCTTGTCGGCGGTCGTTTTGCCGTCATAGGCCTTCACGACGGCAATGCCAGAGTAAACCTCCTCAATATGCGCATTGATATTGCCGAGTTCAACCTGACGGTCGGTAAAGTATTTTTGCGACTTGGTTAATATTAAAGCCACAAAGATAAAACCAAATAGACTTGAAATGATAGCCACGAGCGCTAACATCCAGTTCGTCCAGAACATCATGACGGTAGCGCCGAGTAATAAGGAACCTTCGCCAATAATTGTGCCAAAGGAGTTACTTAAGCTGCTTGCCACGGAATCGACATCGTTGGTAATTCTAGATAATACATCGCCAATCTGATGCTTGTCGAAATACTTTAGTGGCAACTTATTAATCTTATGTGAGATGCGGTTGCGCAAGTTGCGCGCAAAGCCAGCCGTGACGCGCGCCATAATCCAGCCCTCTAAGAATTCAAGCAAAGCTGACGCTAAGTAGACACAAACCATAAAGATTGCCAGACTACGAATTGCCACAAAATTCATTTGTGGGCGCAAGATGGTCTGGATAGATTCTGGTAATTTATCCACCGCGGCATAAAGTTTAATGGCAACGGTCGAGCGATCGCTTTCTTCAATATTTTCATTCTGGGCCATTATCTCCTCCGCCACCGCCGAGAAGAGTACCTTATCGTCAACTGTAATTAATTGACCATCTATCGTGCTATCGCTGGTTGGGTTGGCCGCAATTTCTTCCGCTATCTGCATAATCTTGCCTCGGTCGATCATGATGCCGGCTGAAATTTCATCCGTAATCTGGGCAAGTTTTTCGGGTGCAATCACGGACAAGATTGAGCCGCCAATTGAAAAGACGAACGCAATTACGATTGCGAGATAGAAGCCCTTCATTTCGCTCAGCATGCGTTTAATTGACTGACCGAAGTTTTTTGCTTTTGCGCCATCATCGCGATGACGTCTGCTGCCGTTAAACATTGAGCTCCTCCTTTGATAACTGCGAGAGCGCAATTTCGCGGTATATTTCACATTCTTTCATTAATTCTTTATGCGTGCCATGGCCAACGCAAATACCTTTATCGAGCACAATAATTTGATCGGCATTCATAATGGTACCGATGCGTTGTGCCACAATTAGGCTAGTGGCGTCTTTGGTATATTCCTTCAACGCGGAGCGCAAAGCGGCATCGGTTTTATAGTCTAGCGCCGAGAAAGAATCATCGAAGATGTATATTTCTGGATTTCTTGCGATAGCACGTGCAATTGCTACACGCTGCTTCTGGCCACCAGATAAATTTGTGCCCGATTGTGCCACGTGAGCGTTGTATTGTTTGTCTAACTTTTCGATAAAGTTTTTCGCCTGGGCGACTTTAGCTGCGGTTTGGATTTGACGTTCACTCGGCTTGCCGTTGCCGCTATCGCCATATGAAATATTGCTTGCAATCGAGCCGCTAAAAATGACTGCCCGCTGTGGGATATATCCAAGTTTGCGACGAAGTGCCTTTTGCTTGTAATCTTTTACGTTCACACCGTCAACGAAGATTTCGCCGTCCGTTGCATCGTAAAAACGCGGCACGAGGTTTATTAAAGTAGATTTACCTGAGCCAGTCGAGCCAATGAAGGCCACGGTTTGGCCTTTTTCGGCCTTAAATGAGATGTTGCGCAACAAGTATTCTTCGGCATCAGGATATTTGAACGATACGTTGCGAAATTCCACGGTGCCTTTTTCGGCCGTTTCGTCATCAAAATCTCCGTCTTTAATCGTAATTTCTTGTT
>JAGCSL010000065.1 GCA_017964115.1 Candidatus Saccharimonadota bacterium | reverse complement strand
GTGGAGTTAGTTTCACTTGTATAGTCTGATTTGGCTGTGCCGATAAAATACATTGTAGCGGCACCAAATGAGAATTTCGTGCCCGGCTGGGCGACGGTGTATTTTAGACCTTTCTTGATTGCACTGCTGAGCGTCTTTTTTGCACCGGACATGCACCACTTTGACGGACAACTAGTTGGGTCTACTGGATAGTACCCGTGTCCAACTGGGATAAGCGATGGAATGATGCCCTGGCATTGTGAATGGTTATTATCGAGATGGGTGCCGATCATGTAATCAAGCTTCGTAATACCAAGTGCTTTGATGTATTTGACAATCTGTTTTTCGCGTCCGGCGACTCCGCCATCAATTAAGACCGATCCGCCATTATTACGAATAATAATGACAACATCGTAGCGTCCTCCGATAGAAACAAAATGGATTTCAAGCTCGTCTTTGCCAACATCGGTGCTTCCTGGAGTATTGTCGCCGGGATTGTTGCCGCCCGGAGTGCTACTAGATGTTTTATTTGTGACTGAGACTTTTATCGTTGCTGTTTTACCATTGGAGGTTTTGGCAGTAACGGTAACGGTGCCAACTTTAATTCCTTTAATATTGCCTTTATCGTCTACGGTCAGAACGCTATTATCGCTAGAGATCCATGTAATCTTTTTATCCTCGGCATTGCCAGGCTTGATAGTGACGGTTAGTTTTGCACTTTGGCCGACCTTGACGATTGAAACCTGACTATTAAAGCTTATTTCCTCTACTTCGATTGGTACTGGAACTTTAACTGTCTTGGAACCGACTTTGCCGTTATGTGCGGTGGCTGTAATCGTAGTCTCTCCGGGTTTGAGAGCTTTGACGCGACCGGTATTGGATACGGTTGCGACACTCGTATCGCTACTTGCCCATGTGACGGTTTTATTAGTAGCGTAGTCTGGAATAATTTTGGTATAGAAACCGTATTCTTCGCCTTTTTTGAGCGTGCTGATACCCATGACTTGGATACTTTTGACTTCGACGGTTTCGGACTCACTTCCTCCACTTCCGCCACTGCCCTCTTCGGCATGCGTGCCCCCACCCTCTGGCGCTTTACCTTCTAAGGCGCCAATCACGAATTCGGTAATAGCAAAAGCTGCTAAGGTGACAACTAGGCCAATAACGGCATAAGTAATGGTACTTTTGGCGCGTTTAATTTTCTCCGCTTCTCCAGTGGAGGTCATATAGTTAATACCGCCGATCACGATAACGATAACAGCTATGATGCCGAGCCATAAGTACACGGTTTCAAGTACGCTTTTGATTCGTTTTTGGAGTGCTACTTCTTCATTGCTGTCTTTTGTGCCGCAAATAAGAGGATCGTTGACGCCGGCCACTTCGCAGGCGTCTTGAGGGGCAGCGTAAGAAGGAACTGCTAAAGAATGCCCCGCCGAAAATAAAGATAGAAGCATTGCAAAAACGATAATTCGCTTGCGCATATAGTATTATTCTAGCATGAGGAAACAACAGCATTAATTATTGACAATTTAAAGTGCTTGTGTTATAATAGAATTCTATCCTGTTTTAAAAGCAGATCGCACATCTAAAATTGAATCGAAATGGGGGAATTTTCGTGAAAAAGGCGATCTTTTGTATTATTCTTGCGCTTATCCTACTCGTGGGGGCAACGACGATTGTCTCCGCGCGGTCGGAACGTATGTATGTATCCGGTAACCGCGTGAATGAACGCACTGAGCCGAGCCTGAATGGCGAGGTGATCGAGCAGCACAATAAAGGTAAAGACCTGGAAGTAGTAGACGATGATGGCGAATGGGCGCAGTTAGATAATGGTAATTATGTATCGATGGATTATCTTGTGCCCGAGGAAAATGCGGAAGAGTTGTTTGATAATTTGCCAATGTATGTATTGGGCGATCACGTGCGCGAGCGCGCCGAGCCAAATACAGATTCGCTAATTATGGGAGAACATTCGGCCGGTGACCTAGTTATTGTGACGGCTCGTCATGGAGACTGGTATGAACTGACGAATGGCAGCTATATTCGTGGCGATTTACTTTCGGCGGATTTTCAAGACATCGTGCCGCATTATTTGGAAAGCTACAAAGATCTGATTGTGGTCTCAATTTCGAACCAAAAGGTTGATTATTGGTATTACGATGAGATTATTGCGACCGGCTCTTGTGTGACTGGACATGCCAATAACTCACCGACGCCGACTGGGCTGTATGCGATTGAGAGTAAGAATACAAACTTTGACATGAACGGCAATCCGAACAATCATGTCCAGTATGCTAGTTTCTTTAATGGCGGTATAGCATTCCACGATGCATCATGGCGGACGCACTTCGGTGGTGACATCTACAAGACTAACGGTTCGCACGGTTGCGTTAACATGGAACTTGATATGGCGCAATTTATTTACGAACACTCACGAACTGGATACACCTATGTCTTGGTGCTTCCGTAATATCGATCAATTAATAGCGCCCGGGCTGTAAGCTCGAGCGCTATTTTCATGCAAAAAATATGCCACTCTCGCTGCCGAGAGTGGCGTGGTGAAAAAAGGAACAATTAGAGCGGAATACGTCCACTGCCACCACAGACGTCGCAGCGCCTTTGGGCCGGGAGTAGGGCGACGTTATTGCGGATACCGCTACCGCCACAGTAGGGGCAGATCTTGCCGGTCTTTAGCGCGTCTTCAGTTGAGCGTAGCTTATGCTCGCTCGTGTCTTCGGGTTTTGTTTTGTCTCGGTGAACCTTGGAACTGATGATACGCAGAATACTCATGTTCCACCTTCCTTTCTAACTAAAAAGAACACTGATCAATCAGGGCGAATGATATTATAACATAAAATTACTGATTTTTCTTGCGGAAAATGGCATACTTTTTGCCATTACTGTGCGAGTGGGTGACGTAGTGGTAAATATTTTTGTTACCATCTGCCATTGGCGAACGTCCGCAATATGAAGCGGATGCCATTTTAGAACTAAAACCGTCAACTTTGCCCATATATAATAAGACGTGTCCTTGTCCGCGTGTAATAATGACGTCACCTGGTTTAGCATCGGCGTTACTTTTAATCTTTTTAGTTACGTCTTCCCATCCATGCTTTGGATTACTGAGCCATTCATATTGACCGCCCGTGCGTTTGTTCGGATATTTCGGCTCCCAGCCGCTATTACGCATGGTAATTAACACAAATACGCCACAGTCGTCGCCCTTGCAGTCTTTATTGCTTACCCAACCAGCCGCAGTTGCGGCTTTGTATGCTTTTGTGTATTCAGATTTTTGATGGCGGTAGCCTCTGCCTTTATATGATGGCCAGGCGTATGTTTTGACGGTCTCTTGAAGTTTTTTAACTTTATCTTGAGTGACTACTTCTGCTGCGTCGGCGACGGTTATTTTTACGGAATCACTCTTGCCGTTTGAAGTTTTGACAGTGATTGTTGCCGTGCCTTTTTTGACGGCTTTAATTTTACCTTTATCGTCGACTGTGATAATGTTTTGATCACTTGAAGACCAGGTTAATGTTTTGTTTTCGGCATTTTGAGGAGCAACCTTTGCTCCTAACTGAGCAGTTTTGCCTGTAGTTATTGAAGTAACTTTCTGATCGATTGAAACGCTTTCAGCCAAGATTGGTTCTGGCACCGTCACGTCTTTGCTGGTAGATTTACCGTTATGAGCCGTAGCGGTAATGGTGGTTTTGCCAGGCTCTAAGGCCTTAACGCGACCTTCTTTAGATACGGTGGCAACTTTTGGGTTACTGCTGGCCCATTTGATGGTCTTGTCTGTAGCGTAGTCTGGAATAATTTTAGTATAGAAACCATATTCTTCACCTTTCTTAAGGGTGCTAATACCCATAATGGTGATGGATTTGACTCCAACGGCTTCTGTTTCGCCTCCTCCTTCGGAACCTCCCCCGCCACCGGAACCGCCTCCTGAGCCTCCGCCACCTTCTTCAGCATGTGTACCGCCACCCTCTGGCGCTCTACCTTCTAAAGCGCCAATTACAAATTCGGTAATTGCGAAGGCCGCTAAGGTTACAATTAGGCCAATAATGGCATACATAATCGTATTTTTGGCACCTTTAATCTTTTCGGGCTCTCCAGTCGACGTCATGTAGCGAATGCCGCCAATTACGATTACGATAACAGCTATGATGCCGAGCCAAAGATAAACAGTCTCTAGCACTCTTTTAATACGACGCTGTAGCTCTCGTTCTTCATTGCTATCTTTTGTACCGCAAATAAGAGGATCGTTGACGCCGGCCACTTCGCAGGCGTCTTTGGTGGCAAAAACTGGTTGAGATAGTGGTGCGATTAATGAAAAACTTAATGCAATGCTAAGAATTAAGCCAAAAATAATCTTTTTAAAGCTCATGCTTTTAGTTTAGCATGTTTTAAACTTTATTCAGCAATAAGTTGATCGTAAAAGGCCTTAGTTGGATTGCTACTCGTGAGAGCTGCTGATGTGTCCGGGAAATCGAGTTCTTTAATGTGGCGAAACACAACTTGAATGAGATGCTTGATTACTGAAGCTTCTTTTTCGTCAAACTTAAGTTCAAGTGAGACAATATCGCCCTCGTCGTCTGGAGAGATATAATCAATGCGGCCGGTCGTCACTTTATAGTTGCGAAAATCTTTCGAATTTTCAATGAGAAACTTGTAGAAATACAGTTGGATTTTGTAGGCAAAAGTCGTATCATAAGTACTCCATTTATGCTTGGCGTTGCCAGTTTTGAAATCGGAGACGGTGATAGTTTTATTCTTGTCGTCGATTTCGACGCGATCGATTTTACCGGTCAAAATTGCGTCACCGAGTGTAATAGTTTCAGTAAAGAATCCACGTTCAGATTCGGCGTTAGTGTTGCGAATCATGTCGCCACGTTCAGTGAGGAATTTAGTTAGTTCTTCTTGGCCGCGGTGATGTAGATCCGCTTTTGTTTTATCGTCAGTGTCGGCGTTATCTATGCGTTCTTCGAAGCGCTTGATGGCTTCTTCGTTACTAATGTTTTCTTTATTAATTTCATCCATAATTTCGTGGATGAGGCTACCGTAGATGAGCGCGAAATTATTTGTCTCGTCGCTTGGTTCACCAATGATATAGCTGCGCAAGAATGTGATTGGGCCGTCGCCATAACGTAAATCTAAGAATGTATTTAAGTGCGTTGGTGAAATGCGATATTTTTCAACATAAGGGCGAAGCAAATTTTTACGCGTTTCATCGTTGGGGATATAATTATCGAGCCATTTGTCTGGCGCAATATCGCTCGG
>JAGCSL010000064.1 GCA_017964115.1 Candidatus Saccharimonadota bacterium | reverse complement strand
GCAAAAAATCTATCACGATTTGCGCGGTGCAATGGATTTTATTAATTCACTAAACGAAACCCGTCAGAACTTACCATTCAATACGGATGGCGCTGTTATTAAAGTAAACGACCGTAAAGTTTATCAAGCACTAGGAATTGTCGGTAAGACTCCACGTGCCGCGATTGCGTTCAAGTATCCAGCCGAAGAAGCCACGACTGTTGTAAAAGATATCGTTATTTCAATTGGTCGCACTGGTGCTGCTACTCCAGTCGCAGTCTTTGATCCTGTTCAGGTGGCTGGCACGACTGTTCGTCATGCGTCTTTGCATAATGCCGATGAAATTGCGCGCCTGGATGTGCGTATCGGTGACACGGTTGTAATTTACAAAGCCGGCGACATTATTCCGCAAGTTAATCGTGTTCTAACCGAGCTCCGTCCTAAAAAATCCGAAGCTTACGACTATGAAAAAGCCCTCCATGAACAATATCCAGAATTAGAGTTTGAGCGACCGGCCGGGGAAGTGGTTTATCGCGTTAAGGGTTCTAATGCCGACGAAATGCTCAAGCGCGCAATTGAATATTATGCCAGTAAATCTGCGTTAAATATCGAAGGTCTCGGCGAGAAGAATGTCGAAGCTTTGGTGGATGCCGGTCTTGTCAGCTCAATTGCGGACCTATACACACTTACCACTGGGCAAGTTCAAGATTTGGATCGCTTTGCTGAAATATCTGCACATAAGTTAATTGACAACATTCAAGCGAGCAAAAAGCCACCTCTCGCACGTTTTATCACGGCGATTGGTATTCGTCATATTGGTAGTCAGACCGCCATCGATTTAGCGGCGCACTACAAGAGTTTTGATGCACTTCGTGATACGACTGAAACGGAATTGCTTGAGCTTCCGGGCATTGGTAAAATTGTGGCTGAATCGATTCTAGCCTTCTTCTCCGACGAAGATAATCTTAAATTACTTGATGATTTACACGCCAATGGCGTCGAGCCAATCTATCAAGATACCTCAGGCGGTCGCCTTAACGGGCTCTCCTTTGTAGTAACTGGCACACTTGATTCGATGGGGCGCGATGCGGCGGCTGAAAAAATTCGTGCACTTGGCGGAGAATTCCACAGCTCCGTTGTAAAAACGACTACTTACCTAGTGGCAGGGCATAATACTGGTCAATCGAAACTTGCTAAAGCCACTAAATATGGTACCGAGGTAATTGACGAAGCAAAGTTTTTGGAGTTATTGGGAGAATAAAAATGAAAGTATTCGTGGCTGCGTCGAGCAGTTTTTGGAATAAATTGCCTGCCATTAAGAAAAAATTAGAGAAGCTCGGGCACGAAGTAATGTTGCCATCTACGGTTGAAGATCCGGAACTGGAAGAAAGAACCTGGCAGGAGAGCGACGAGGCGCACGTGAAGCTTATTCGAAAATTATTTGAAGATAGCGAAGAAAGGGTGGGGCAATGGTGCGATGCTTTCTATCTGCTAAATTTCGACAAACATGATACGCCGGGCTATATTGGCGGCGCCGCTCTGATTGAGTTATATATTGCTCATCGCGAGCACAAGAAAATCTTTATCGAAAATGATATTTTCCCTGGGCCAATGTACGATGAGGTTATGGGTTTTGGGCCAGTTTTTATTCATGGCGATTTAACTAAGATTATCTAGTATAATCTGTTATTAGCACTCTTGACTTGCGAGTGCTAAAAGCATACAATAGATAGTACATATGGTAGATGAATTTAGTGAGATTATGAACCATCTGAGCGAAAACGCCCGTTTTGCGCTCCAGAAGGCTGATTATTATAGTAAACGCTACAATCAGGGCTATATGGGCACTGAGCATCTTTTGATGGGCATTTTGGCTCAGGATACTAGCACTGGCGCTAGACTTCTCCGTGAAAACGGTATTGATATCGACCAGGTTGAACGCGCACAAGGCAAAGTCGCCGTTGATGTGCCGGCCGCGCCAATGGCCATGATGTCTCTGTCTGAAGCTACCGTACTTACTCTCCGTATGTCTTTGAATTTTGCTAAGGAAAATGGTCTCGATATTGTTGGTACTGAGCATATTGTTTACGCGCTCGTGCGCCAGCCGAACTCCCGCGCATCGGTCTTGCTAGATCAATTAAACGTCGACCTACAATCGCTTGCCGAGAATATTGAGGAATTAGTCGAAAAACAGGCCAGCGAAGCGAAAGTTGAAGAGCAAAAACGCAAAGCCGGCAAACGTACGAATTACCGTTTCTTAAGTAAATATGGCACTGATCTTACGGCGGCTGCTAAAGATGGCAAGCTTGACACTGTTATTGGTCGCGAGCAAGAAATCGAACGTGCGGTCACAGTACTGTGCCGTCGCACGAAATCTAATCCAGTTCTAATTGGCGAAGCGGGTGTTGGCAAAACTGCTATTGTAGAGGGGCTTGCAATGCGCGTAGCAAAAAATGATGTGCCAGACCGCCTAATTGGCAAAAAGATTTTCCAAGTCGATCTAAGTTCAGTTGTCGCGGGTACGAAATTCCGTGGCGAATTCGAGGAACGTATCAAAGGTATTATTGACGAAGCGACTGGCGATGATTCGGTCATTCTATTTATCGACGAGTTGCATTTGTTATCTGGTGCTGGCTCCGCTGAGGGCAGTATGGATGCGGCAAATATCCTTAAGCCAGCCCTCGCGCGCAATCAGCTCAAATTAATCGGCGCAACCACGCTTGACGAATATCGCAAAGGTATTGAAAAAGACAAAGCTTTGGCGCGTCGTTTTCAGACCGTGATGGTAAATGAGCCGTCCGCGACGATTACTTTACGTATTCTAAAAGGCATCAAAAATCATTATGAAAAATATCATCAAGTTACACTTTCGGATGAAATTCTTGAAGAGGCAATTACACTTTCTGAACGCTACATTTCTGACCGCTTTATGCCAGATAAAGTCATCGATGTGATCGACGAGGCTAGTGCGATTGCGCGGGTTTCGCTCGACAAAAAAGGCGGCAGTGCATATAAAAAGAACAAGATTGAGCTTGCCGATTTAGAAGCAAAAATTGAAGCTGCAGCCGAAAAAG
>JAGCSL010000063.1 GCA_017964115.1 Candidatus Saccharimonadota bacterium | reverse complement strand
GCTCAGCCGGAAATCATAAATTGAAACCTTATCCGGTTTAAACATATCTTCCGCGAGAGCTAAAAGCTGAGTTTTTTCGCCGGAGATATGATACATGATGCGTTCGCGATGAATCTTAGTCTGACGTAGACGCTCGGAGACATGCTTGAGTTCCAGGCAGACCACAGAGTAGTTAATTCCAAGTTTCTCGGAAATTTCGCGCTTCGTCATCGTCTCATAGGTATCAAATCCGTAACGAAGCGAAACGATTGCGATGGCACGTTCGCCAAAGAGAAACTGCAGAGTATACATGATAACTCTAGCAAGTCTTTCTGAGACGACCGGAATGTCGGACAGCTGAAATACATCAGCGATGAAGTTTGCGTAGGCGCCATAGGCGTTGTCGGTAGTAGCGTTGTTGTTTTTCTCGGACATATCCCCTCCTTGTCCTCATGCGCTCAAAAACACGCATGTTAATGTGCATAGTTCTATTATAGCACTTTTTGTATTATTTGTCAATTACTTACGGTGTTTGCGGCTGGTCTTGGCATGACCGCGGACGCTGCGCTGAAGCTGTTTGAGCTGACGATTACTCATAATCCAATAGGCGGCGCCAGAAACGACACAGATACAAGCGATTACCGCAACGGCCGTTTCGACTGGGCCAGTATTTGGAAGTTCGGTCGGGTTTTCTGGTGTAGCGATGAATGCTTCATCATCTTCTCCGTCGTTGACAGCAGAAGCGTCGTTGATGTTTTCGTCTTTATCGTCGGTTTCAATACCTGGGTTGTCAATAATTGGCATCGGAGTGACAACTTGCCAAATAGCATAGAGTGTAGTGCTTTCGATATTCTTAACAATATCACCCGGATGGTAGTCGGCCTTCTTGGAATCCTTCTTGGTAGCCCAACCGACAAAGACATAGCCTTTACGGGTTGGGTGGGTTTGCGGTAGGACGAGTTCATCGGTGTCAGTAGAAATTGGAAGTGGTGCGTTTTCGCCACCGTTGGCATCAAAGCTAATCGTGCGCGGTTCGCGCTCCCAAATAGCGAAGAGGGCTAGATCATTATTGAGCGTAACGGTATTGCCTGGTAGATACTTGGCTTCTTTGAGATCCTTGCTAATGTTCCAGCCGAGGAATTTATATCCGCCACGAGTTGGAATAGTGGCTGGAATAGTGAACTTCTGCCCCATTGCGATCTTATACGCATTTGGCGCACCAGTACCACCATTGGCGTCAAAGCTAATAATGGCATATTTTTGTTCCCATACGGCATAAAGCGTAACTGAAGTCTTGCCCGTATAGCTTGCGCCCGGCTTATAGCTGGCAGCATTGGCGCTTTTACTCGTGCTCCAACCGAGGAAGGTAAAGTAAGTGCGAGTTGGCGACTGGCTAGACAAAACAATCTTGCCGATCTCGCCCGTAGTGGCGGCTGGGGCGCCCGTACCACCGTTGGCATCGTAGGTGATTGTAATAGTTTGGACGACTGGGGCTTGGTTTTCTTTCCAGACAGCAAATAGCGTAATGTTGCTATTGCCCGTATAGCTTGCGCCGGCAGTATATTGCGCGGTGGTGGCAGTTTGACTCGTAGCCCAGCCAAGGAAGCTGTGATTAGATTTGGTCGGTTTAACGGTAGAGAGTTTTGTCGCTTGACCGGCCGTAGCAGTCTGAGCAGCTGGGGCGCCAGTGCCACCGTTGGCATTATATGTAATCGTGTAAGTATTGCTCTTCCAAATTGCATAGAGCGTGATTGAAGTCTTGCCAGTATAGCTTGCGCCCGGTTGATAGGTCGCAACGGTTGCGCCCTTATTAGTAGACCAGCCCATGAAAGTATAATTAGCGCGAGTTGGCGTAGTCTTTGACAAGGTTGTCGTCTTAGTTGCATCTACAGTTTGGGCAGCTGGAGCGCCAGTGCCGCCGTTGGCATTATATGTAATCGTGTAAGTATTCTTTTGCCAGACGGCATAGAGTTTGACGTTGGCATTTTTACTACCATAAGATTTGAGATATTTTGCGCCTGGAGCGTAGCTAGCTTTGGTGGCACTCTTGTTGGTGGACCAGCCGAGGAATTTATAATTTGCACGGGTTGGCTTGGTGCTAGAAAGAGTCTTTTCGATACCAACATAGGCAGTTTGGTCTTTTGGCGAACCTGAACCGCCATTATTTAAGTAAGAAATCGTGTAGCTTTGGCGAAGTTGCTTGAGCAGGCTAGAATCGGTAACTTTATAGATAGTATAGTAGCCAGATGGACCATTGAAAGCGATGTATGGCACGTTATTTTCATCGAAGGCCATACTTTCAACTTCGTAAAGTGGATTGTCGATATAGTAAGCATGCGTAAAGCTGCCATCTAAACCAAACTGATACAAGACCGTGGTGTTCTTTTTGAAAATTTTATCGTAGACGGCATTGTTGTAAGTGCCAGCCGATTCCCATGTTGGACGATAAAGGTAGCCATTGTTATAGGCGAAGCCCTGATTGGTCTGATTATGTTTTTCAGTGAAACTGGCCACTAGCTGATTCTTGGTGTTGAAGGTGCGAATCGCACTACCGGAAGCGGCGTAATAAATATTACGAGCTTTGTCATAGGCAATGCCACTAGCGCCGAGTGCTTCTCCCTTGGAGTTTGTAAGCTTTGTCGTGCCCTTTTTCTTAAAAGTCTTAGCGTCGATACGCACGAGATGTTTACGATCGCCATCGGTTACAATAACTTCATTAGATTTTGAGTTCCAAGTTGCATCGTTGCCATGACCCATATTGTAAGTTGGATTCTTGAAAGACTTGGTAACATCTACTTTATCGCTACGGCGAATTATCTCCACGCGGTTATTATCTTCTTGTCCCGGCGGACGTAAAATCAACACGTAATATTTATCCGTCATTGCGAAACCCTGGAGGCTGCCATAGCCTTTTGGACGCTTGGCGGAAAGAACTTTCTTGAGCGTGATACGCGTCATTTTGCTCTTTGGATATTTTACGAGATTATGCACCGTCGCAGCTTGAGAAATGCCGCTCTGAATAACAAAAAAGCCACTAGCCATAATTAAGACTGCTAGCAGTGCTATGTAGCGAAAATTCTTGCGCGCACGCGTAACTCTTCTCTTTTTCATTTTTGCGTGTTTATTTTTGACCTTTTACGCTTTTAAGTATAAGCGAAAACAAGCGAAAAGTCAAGCCGGGAGACGGCTAAAATTAGCCAAAGAAGCCACGTTTAGCGTCGCGAAATTGCTCAATGAGTTCTTTTTGTTTGCGAGAAAGATTCTTTGGAATTTCAACATTAACCGTAACGATGTGTGGGCCGCGTTCGTCAGAGCCAAGACGTGGGGCACCGTGACCGGAAAGTTTGAAATTAGTGCCTGGTTGAGTACCGGCCGGAACTTTCATGGTGACTTCTCCATCGACAGTTTCAACATCGACTTCGGTGCCAAGTACGGCCTCGACCATAGAAATTGTAACTTCGGAAAGAATCAAATCACCTTCGCGCGTGAGGTGCTTATGAGCACGCACGCGAATTTCGACGTAGAGATCACCGCGTTGGCCGCCTTCTTGTGGAGCTGGGCCACCTTTGCCATTCAGGCGAATAGATTGGCCATCATAGATACCAGCTGGAATTTTGAGCTTAATTTGCTCACCGTCAACCGTGACGGTTTTAGTACAGCCAAAAATTGCTTCTTTAAAATCAATCGTGGTAGAAGTGCGATAGTCGCGCCCACGGCGTACGCCGCGGAAGCCGCCGCCAAACATGGCACCAAGAATATCATCGAGACCACCAAAACCACCGCCGCCAAAATCAAAGTTAAAGCTTTGACCATTGAAGTTGAAGCCTTCAAATGGATTGCCGCCAGCGCCGCCCCCTGCTCCGCCAACACCGGCATGGCCAAATTGGTCATAGCGTTGACGTTTGGTCTTATCACTTAAAACAGAATAAGCTTCGTTAGCTTCTTTAAACTTAGCTTCCGCTTCTTTGTCGCCGGGATTTTTGTCGGGATGGTATTTAATAGCGAGCTTGCGAAAAGCTTTCTTGATTTCATCGTCAGATGCGTCTTTTTTGACGCCGAGAACCTCGTAATAGTCTCTTTTGCTCATGGATTAGATTATATATTTTAGCAGTCTATAGGTCAAGAGTGCTAACTATTCATTAATATAATACCGACAGTAATAATGATGGCCGCAATTACATAGTACAGAATGATCTTTTTTGTCATACGCTTGGCGGTAATAAACTTTGGGAAAAGACGTCCGAGGAGTAGCACGATAAAGAAAGAGACAAATAAATTGGAAACGCGAGCGATTGGCGACAAGAGCGACACAACCGGCGCAACAATGAGGGCAAATTTGTAGAAAATCTCACCGCCTAACAAGGTGGCATTATCGGCCAATTCGGCGACTAGGTAAAATTTGTGCTTTTTACAGGTTAAGAATGTTCTCTTGAGAGCTTGGCGCCATGATTCGAAGAAAATAAAACATAGAATAACCATAACGAGTGAACCGAGTTGGAAGAAGAAAAAGCCCTGCGCAAATAAGGTGTAATCGGCAATACGATCGCCAATAAAGTATGCGTAGACGATGTCGGAGAGAATTGAGAAGAAACAATAAATAATCGTGATTAGCGCAACGTCGACGTTTGGGCTATGTTTTTCGCGCTTTGTGCTAGTGCCAAAAATCACTAGAAGCGTGGCGCCCATGATAAAAACAAAACCAAGCGCCTGATTGGAATTAATTGTTTCGCCGAGCAACAGAACACCAAGGCCAATCGACATGAGCGGCGCGACTTGCCCAAAAATCGTGACGTCGATATTGTCGCCTTTTTGGATAGCTTTATAGTAAAAAATTGCGCCAACAATATTAATAGCGCCGGCCAGCATTAAGCCGCAGGCATTGCCAAGTGGCATCATAAAGACTGCGCGGCCAAAGATCAGAATCAGAGCAATAATTGAAACGAAAAAACTGAGCGCGTGCATGATAGCAAGCGAGCCTGCGCGTTTTTTAGGTAGAGCAACGTCAGTAAGATAATTTTGAATATAGCCGTTAAAGCAATAAAAAACTGACGCGGCGACAGGAAGTAGCATCCACCACATGAGTTTATTTTATCACAAGCGGAAAGATTATTTTTCAGTGCGTTTTGCGACAGCGGTAACCGAGGCATCACTGTCAAAATGATCAGCAATTTCGCGACCAAATAGCACAAACATCAGGGTGTCGAGCGTAACAAAGCCTTTGATTTTTTCTTCACGATCGACGACGATGCAGTAATTATCTTCAGTACGGAGGAAGGCTGCAAGCAACATTTCGAGTGTATAATCGGTGCGCACAAAATGCACGTCGGTGCTCATATATTTCGTGATCGGGGTTTCTTCGGTAATGGCAAGCGGATCAACTTTGTCGGTATTAAGAACACCACAGACTTGCTCATTCTGGTCAAGAACTGGAAAACGAGTAGCGCCAGATTTGTAGAGCTTATCAAAAGTAAGTGGGCCGAGAAAATCGCTTTCGTGGAGGAATTCCATTTCGCGCTTCGGCGACATGATGACAGAAACGGCCATCTTATCAAAAGCCATTGCACTGGCGAGGAGATTGCGCGTTTTCGCGTCGAGCAAAGTTTTTGGCGTACGTTTGATTACGCCAATAAGTTCTTCTTCGGTTTTAGGTGTAAACGGAGGTTCTTTCTTCTTCGGTGGACGATATTTTTCGAGTTTTGGGTCAATTTTGGCCGTAAGTTTGGCCATTATTTTATAGAAGAAAGACTGCTTGCTCTGATTTGTCATAATGTATTACTCCGTTCCTCGTGCTATAATTATAACATCTTATTAAGTGAGGTAATCAGGAGTTATTAATGAATAAGTTTACTGCGGTCGCAATTGCTGTGATAGTCCTCTGTTTTGGCGGTTTGGTTTTGTGGTCCACCAATAACAAGAACGAAAAAATGAATCTGGACAAATACGATGCTGCAAAAGTTGTCGAAGCGGATGAAAAAAACGGAAATATCGGCGACCATGTACGTGGCAAAGCTGATTCAAGCGTAGTTGTGTTGGAATATGCAGATCTTTCTTGTCCGGGTTGCGCTCAAATGATGCCACGCATGACTAAGTTGTATGAGAAATACAGTGATAGGGTTGCATTTGTGTTCCGCCATTTTCCTCTTAAAGATCATCAAAATTCGCGCTCGGCATCAGCCGCAATCGAAAGTGCCGGTTTCCAAGATTATTACTGGGAAATGCTTGAAGCATTGTACGAAAGCCGTTCAGATTGGCTCTATGCAACCGGTCAAGAACGCACGGATATTTATGTCAAAATCTTTAAGGAAATTGCGCCTGAAGGAAACGAGGAAAAATTCCGCCTAGACATGAACAATCCGGTGGTTGAGAAGAAGATTAGCTTCGACTATAACCTTGGCAAAGAAAAGTCTGGCGTAACCGCAACGCCTTCAATTTATGTGAACGGCGAGGCGATTGACATCTCAAAGGAGGGTGTTACCTTTGATGATATCGAGAAAGATATTGAAAATCTGATTGAAAGCAAATTGAAAGAGGCCGAAGAAGCCGAGGCTAAGGAAGAAACCAAGCCAGAAGAAAAATAATTAAACGTAGGTAACAAAAAATCTCCCGAGAGGGAGATTTTTTAGATATTACTACATTTCGATGTATTCATTCCATCGAAGTGTATCCACTCGCAGCGTCCCCTTACGAGTACGCTTTTTCATGGTTTTCTCCTGCTTAGTAATGTACCGCTTGAAACGACCTTTGCCCCTAACCGATAAGACGGCTTTTTAAGCGGTAGTAAGCATTATAGCAAAGATTTTTTGAGGATTCAAGCATAAGCTTTTGTATGGCCTAGCGCTTCTTGAGAGCCTCTCTGATGCGATTTTCGACCGGTAAGTTGATATCTATGCCATCTAAAGCTCTTGTGGCGTCTGCTAGAGTAAAGCCAAGTGACATCAGTGCGTCGAGTGCGTCGTCGTTTTCTGGGAGTTTTTGCTGCTCCGGTTCAGACTTGCGGCCATAATAGGTTGGGAGACCGACTTTATCTTTAAGATCCACAATTACCCGCTCAGCAGACTTTTTGCCGACACCGCTAGCTTTAGAAATATAAACTGAATCAGCATTTGCAATAGCATTGCGTACCTCCTCAACTGGAGCGAGGCTAAGAATCGACATGGCAGCCTTTGGACCAATGCCTTGCACCGTGATAAGCAATTCAAAGAGTTTTTTGGCGGCAAGGCTAGAAAATCCGAAGAGCTCCTCAGATTGTTCCCTGACGTGATGGTAAGTATAAAGTTTGATTTCGTCTTCGAGGTTAAGATTATCAAAATCGATAGTCGTGAGAGTTACCTCATAGCCGACGCCCTGGACGTCAATAATGGCGGAATTGGCGAATTTTTCGGCAACTTGGCCGCGAACGTGTGCAATCATATCCATATTATACAACAGATAAAGAGAAAGGCCGCTCGCGCGACCTTATGGTTTTGTTAGGAACAGCAGTGGTCAGATTTTGTCCGACTCATAGCCATAAAAGACATTGCCTCCTAACCAGCAATAGTCTTCTGAATCCGGATTGATACTGTTGAAATACAGATAGTGGGCCGGAAGCGTTGGCTCGTAGTTGGGATCAAGAACCTTTTCCACGATTCTCTCACAATCGTCGAAAGCGTCCGGCTCTTTGATCTCTGCCGTGAACAGTATATGCGCTGGAGTAAATTGATTCCTCTCGTAGACCACCTCCTGGAGGGTGTCTGGAAATTGCGGGTTCAGCATGCGATTTAGAACCACCTCAGCGACCGCTTCCCCGCCATCGCCACGACTCTCATGATAGATGAGACGTGCCAATGTTTCGCGATCATAGTCGTCAATATCCTCGAGCAAATCCGCATATGGACTTGTTGCAATAGGCTCTGTTTTGACTTCCTCGGTAAGAACCTTTTTAGTCAGAGTTGTTGCAACGACCATTTCCTCTGCTATTGCGGCGGTCTCATGCTGCAATGCATCGAAATCAGTTGTTTGTTTCGGCTCGGGTTTGACGGGATCCAGGGGCTCCTGACAGGTTGGCTCCGGAGCGACATCTTCCGATGCCCTGATTGGACGGCCTAAGAAGGCCATTGTGGCAATAATGCATGCCATCACCAGAATAACGCATATATATTGTCTGAAAATGTACTTAAACGACCTTATCATGAATAGCTCACCCCTTTCTTTTTTCACGATAACAGTCAAAATTTTACGGATTCTCTGACCCGCAATTATATATTAGCATAGTTTTGGCGTTTTGTCAAGTATAAGAGGTTCACTGGTAGGATATGCGCGTCATGAGGGCGTGCGTAATGGCAGCTGCTAGAGCGTCGGCTGCGTCATCGGGTTTCACTACTTGTTGCATCTTTAGGAAGACACGAACGGCCTCTTGCATATCTTTTTTCTTAGCGCGGCCATAACCAGTTAACGTTTGTTTAATCTGTAATGGAGTATATTCTGCAATTGGCAGGTCGTGCTGTTTTGCTACTAAAATACAAACACCGCGCGCTTCGGCAACCGTTATGCCGGTGGTGATATTTTGGTTGAAATATAGTTTCTCAATAGCGAACTCATCTGGGTGCGTTTCGTCGATAATTTCGTTTAGCGAATCGTAGATATCGAGCAAGCGATCGGCAAGTGGTGTGTGAGCAGGAGTAGTAATAACTCCGGCAGTAATCATGCGTGGCTGCTTATGTGTTGTAAATTCTACAACGCCAAAACCACAGATACCAGTGCCCGGATCAATTCCCAGAACGCGTTTGGTAGACATACTATTATTATACCTTACGAAACCTCGCGATTATATTCCTAAAGGCCTTGCGTATTTCCTGGCGATATTGATAGACAACGTAGATTAGGCCGCCGACAAGCGCTACACAAATAGCTGTTGTTGCTATAAACACTTTGGGATTATAGTAATTTGACTCGTTGGCCGGCGTGGGCGCATAGTCGGCTGATTCGCCAGTGTTTTCACGGATTTTACGGCAACGATTAGTCTCCGGGTTACGTTCGTAACCGTCTTTACAGGGCGTAAGTTCGGCCGTAGTAGCGGTTACGATTTTGCGGCAGCGATTAGTGTCAGGGTTTCTCTCATACCCCTCCTTACAAGGAGTGAGGGAAGTCGCATTTGCAATCTTTTTGCAACGATTTGTGAGTGGATTAAGATATTTTCCAGCTGGGCAACTGGTAGTTGCAGCTTCGTTTGCTTCTTTAATACAATTCCCTGTTGTGGGATTAATAACTTTACCGCTTGAGCAGCTTTGGAATTCTTGATAAATATTTGCTGCATTAGGCGTAGGAAAATAGCTTTGACGCCAAAATGGGCTGTCGCTCGATATTTCAAACAACGCAAACGAGGCACCCTTCTTTTGGCCATGCGGATAGCTCACGGAATCAATGACATTACCCGCAGAATCTTCAACACT
>JAGCSL010000062.1 GCA_017964115.1 Candidatus Saccharimonadota bacterium | reverse complement strand
TACCTCCGCTGCTGTTACGGCCTACTGGAAAGGTCACAAGATCAATATTATCGATACCCCAGGCCACATCGAATTTACCGCTGAGGTTGAGCGCTCTTTGCGCGTGCTCGACGGCGCAATCGTCGTATTCGATGGCAAGATGGGTGTGGAAGCTCAATCCGAAACCGTTTGGCGCCAGGCCGACAAATATGGTATTCCACGTGTTTGCTTCATTAATAAAATCAATCAAATCGGTGGCGACTTCTATAAGTCCCTCGAATCTATTCACAAGCGCTTGAGCAAGAACGCTTTCGCGATTCATCTTCCAATTGGCTTCGAAAAGGACATCTGCGGCGTTGTAGACCTTATCGACATGAAGGCCTACACTTACAAAGATTATGCTGACCATGAGCTTACCGTTGGCGAAATTCCAGCCGACATGGTCGAAAAAGCCAAGAACTATCGTTCCATGCTCGTCGAGGAAGCCGTCCAGGCCGACGAAGCCCTCATGGAGAAGTTCTTCAATGAAGGCGAAGAAGCTATTACTGCCGATGAACTTAAGGCCGCTCTCCGCAAGCGCATTATTGATGGCCAATTCTTCTTGGTCACCGGTGGTGATGGCCGCGGCGTTATCGTAGAAAAGGTCCTTGACCTCGTGACTGATTTCTTGCCAGCCCCAACTGATATTCCTGCCATTCTTGGTAAATCGCCAAAAACTGGCGAAGATATCGTCCGCCATGCTGACGAAAAAGAGCCACTTACCGCGCTCGCATTCAAGATTGCTACCGACCCATTCGTAGGTAAACTCATCTTTATCCGCGTTTACGCTGGTAAGCTTGAAGCTGGTTCCTATATCATGAACGCCACTACCGGCAACAAAGAGCGTGTCGGTCGTCTCGTCCGTATGTTCGCTGATAAGCGCGACGATATTACCGAAATCGGCGCCGGCGATATTGCCGCTGTAGTTGGTCTTAAAGATACCACTACTGGTACCACCATCTGTGATCCAGCACATCCAATTTTGCTTGAGTCGATTACTTTCCCAGATCCGCCCGTATCCAGCGCCGTTGAGCCAAAGACTAAGGCCGACCAGGAAAAGATGGCTATCGGTCTCGGTAAGCTTGCCGAAGAAGACCCAACCTTCCGCGTGCACACCGACGAAGAATCCGGCCAGACCATTATTTCCGGTATGGGCGAGCTTCACCTCGAAATCATTATCGACCGCCTGAAACGCGAATTTAACGTTGAAGCCAACACCGGTGAACCACAGGTTGCCTACCGTGAAACCATTCGTGGTACCGCCGAAGCTCAAGGTAAGCACATTAAGCAGTCCGGTGGTCGTGGTCAGTACGGTGACGTTTGGGTCAAGTTTGAGCCAAATGAGCCAGGTAAAGGCTTCGAATTCATCGATCAAATTAAAGGTGGTGTCGTGCCGCTCGAATACCGCAAACCAGTTATGGAAGGCATTAAGGAAACCCTCGAAGGTGGCGTTATCGCTGGTTACCCAGTACTTGACGTTAAAGCAACGCTCTATGATGGTTCCTACCACGACGTAGACTCCTCCGAGCTCGCATTCCACCTCGCCGGTGCACTTGCTACCCGTGAAGGTATTAAGAAAGCTCGTCCAGTCTTACTCGAGCCAGTCATGAAAATTGAAATTACCACCCCAGAAGATTTCATGGGCGACGTAATTGGCGATCTTAACTCCCGCCGTGGCCGCATTGATGCGATGGAAGACCGCGAGAACGGCGTCAAGGTCATTACCGGCTTCGTGCCACTTGCTAACATGTTTGGTTATACCTCGGATCTCCGTGGTATGTCCCAGGGCCGTGCTGCTTCTACAATGGAGCTTAACGGTTACGAGGAAGTGCCACCGAACATTGCGCAAGAGATTATTGAAAAGCGCAACAGCAAATAATTGCCCTAAAACCGGCCCGATAAAAAGGGCTGGTTTTTTGACGGTTTTATCATGTTTATGATTGACAAAAATAATAATCTGTGATATAATAGACTTATTGTTGCAAGTTGCACAAGGTTCCTTTACAGGAGGTGACAGCCATGAAAGCATACACCAATGTCTCCCGTAAAATTACTGAAAACGACAACTTCATAGTAACTATCAACGAACAACTGAGTAAAAACCAAACAGTCGCGATGTTTTTTGATGATTATGCGAATTATCGCATCGGCGGTCTGCCGAACACGACCGCGACTGAGGTTTTGGGCCACGAATGGCCCGCCATATGCATCTATAGCGCAACACTCAATCGGAGCTATCAGTCCTGGCAAATCGTAGCAACACCCGAACAGACCGAACAACAAATCATGATTCGTAATCTGAGAAAAGGCGGCGTAATGATGATACCGCAGGGCGAATATGTTGAGTTGTATCTGGAAATCAAAGAAGTATATCGGGGTCGCAATTATCGTTTCTTCGTTAGTACAAAGAATAAGGTTATCTGCGAGCAGCATGGCGAACTAATCGAAAATCAGAAACCGGACGTAATTGTCAAGGCGAATTCTAAGCAAATTATTTTTACCGACGAAATCCGAGACCTGATTAGTAGAAAATTATAGCCTCCGCAAAACACCCCCTCACCCGAGGGGGTTTGTTTTTATACATTTATCTGTAAAATCAAGCATTTTCACTTTACATCTAAATAAAAATAATATATTATAGTCCCATATAGACTTTTTGGGCTGGTTAATATTAGTGCCCAAAAATTTATTAAAAATAATTAGGATAATATATAAACTATGGCAGATTTTGACCGTAGCAAGCCGCACATTAACGTCGGTACCATGGGCCACGTTGACCACGGTAAAACCACTTTGACGGCTGCTATCACTGCTGTTCTCGCGAAGCGTCTTCCTTCCGAGATTAACAAGCCTGTAGCTTACGACCAAATCGATAACGCTCCTGAGGAAAAGGCACGCGGTATTACCATCGCTACCTCCCACCAGGAATACGAATCCGCTAAGCGTCACTACGCTCACGTCGACATGCCAGGCCACGCCGACTACATTAAGAACATGATTACCGGTGCCGCCCAGGTTGATGGTGCTATCCTCGTAGTCGCTGCTAACGATGGTGCTTTGCCACAGACTCGTGAGCACGTTCTCTTGGCTCGCCAGGTTAACGTTCCAAAAATCATTGTCTTCTTGAACAAGATGGACCTTGCTGATCCTGATCTCGTTGAGCTCGTTGAAGACGATATCCGCGATCTTCTTGAGAAGAACGGTTTCGATCGCAACTGCCCAATCATCAAGGGTTCTGCTACCAAGGCTCTTGAAGGCGATAAGGAAAACGAAGATGCTGTTATGGCTCTCGTTGAAGCGATGGATGATTACTTTGATATTCCAGAACACGATCTCGACAAGCCATTCTTGATGCCAATCGAGGATGTCTTCTCCATCAAGGGTCGTGGTACGGTTGCTACTGGTCGTATCGAACAGGGTAATGTCCATGTTAACGACGAAGTAGAAATCGTTGGTATCCGCGAAACTCAAAAGTCCGTTGTTACCGGTATCGAAGCCTTCCACAAGACTCTCGATCAAGGTCAAGCTGGCGATAACGCCGGTCTTCTCCTCCGCGGTATTGAGCGCGAACACATTGAGCGTGGTCAGGTTATTGCCAAACCAGGCAGCATCACCCCACACACTGAGTTTGAAGGCCAAGTTTACATCTTGAAGAAGGAAGAGGGCGGCCG
>JAGCSL010000061.1 GCA_017964115.1 Candidatus Saccharimonadota bacterium | reverse complement strand
CCTCGCTATTATTCTGCTAAAGCTATCTTAAAACAAAAACTGGCGGAAATCAATAGCGTTTTCAAAAATTTTATTCACAACTGTACCTATTTTTTAAGCATAAGCGTTATTCTGGTATATAATAATATACAGACAAATTAATTTTGTGATTATTCTATGGACCGGAGAAAGACAAAGAAAATACAAAATGCGCGCATAGTTGCAACCAACATTTTTATGGGGCTGTCCGTCATTGCGAAAGTTTTTGTACTCATGCTCATCGCTATGGGATTCACGTTTAATGAATCAGGCAGTCTCGAACAATCCGGCCTAGTCCAAATCTCATCCAACCCCGGTGGCGCCACTGTCGAAATTGATGGCGACACTCAATTTAGCCGCACTCAAATCAGCAAAATGCTAAGTGCAACAACGCACCACTTTAAGATTACAAAAGCGGGCTACGATACTTGGGAAAAAGATCTCAAAGTCGATGCTGGTTTACTAACGCGCGTTGAATGGGTCCGCCTCTTCCCCCTTAAACCAGAAAAAACCGATATTGTTAACTTCGGCGAACCCCGTCTCGTTAGCGTTTCTGGCGATCGCAAACGTATGCTCTTTTTAGAAAAAGACCAAACTGAGTTGATTAATATTGATCTTCAAGGCGAAAAAGCCAAACGCACAAAGCTATCGCTTGAAAAAATACTCGGCACCACCAAGGGAAAAACTCTTATCGGCAACCTATCCATTGTGGCCTGGAACGCAACCAATAATAAAATTATCCTCAACTGGACCGTAGAAGAAAAAGCCACTTGGTACCTTGTTGACCTCGAGGATATTGAAAACACTATCAATCTCACCTCTAAATTTAATCTCAACTTCTCTAAGATTCTTATTGCTAACGATTCCGCCTCTAAACTATGGGTTATCGAGGCTGGCAATCTCCACCTCATCGACACCAGCAATCTCACAATCTCTGCGGCCAAAATAACCGGCATTGAACGTATCACTAATAATAAAGATGTTGTGCTTTATGTGAGCACCGATCCGCAAACCAAAAAACGTGCCATCAAGCTCTATAAAGATGGCGAGTCGGACTCTACCGTCATTACCACCGTTGATAAATCAACTTCAGTCGTGACACTTGCCCTTGGCACTTATTGGGGCGATGAATGGTTAACTTATACGATTGATAATCAAATCTTCGTTTCCAGCGGCAATTATCCTTCTTTTGAGAAACCACGCAACAATGCGCTCAAACCAATCCTCACGCGCGAATTAGACTATACGCCAACTCTCATTTCCGTCAGCGACAATCAACGCCTTGTGACTATCGCTCACGAAGGAAATCTCATGGCCTACGACGTTGAGACTCGTAATTATTATGATTCTACCTTCGATTCCCCGCTCGCCAGCATCAACTGGCTAGATGATTTTCTCCTCTGGCAACATCATGAAAACAAAATTATTGTTCAAGACTTTGATGGTGGCAACCACCGCGAGTTACTTAAAAACATCAATACGCAATTGCCAATCGTACTATCCGAAAACAATAAATGGCTCTACTTCTTTACGCTCACTGAAGAAGTCGACGATAGTACAAATTCCGATAATACTACCGACAACGGCTCGGCCGAAAAAGCTACCGAAACCAAACTAGTTTACACACTAAAGCGCGAAAAGCTTCAAATTTAGTTCTGTCCAGTTAGCCAAATCCAGAAAGCTTCAAGTGGCAACGGATCATTTTGTGGCATTTCGTACGATGTCTCTTCTTCGCCTTCCCCAATCGGCGCATCCGAAGATGCATTTTCATAAGATGGGCTCACCTGCTCGCCATATACCAAATAACGTTGCTTCGAAGTGCCCAACGGATAACAAGTCAATAAAGTCATCACTGGCTTGCCAGCATTATCAGATGCTATTTTGCGTAGCGAATTAACGTCAGTCGGCTCTACGATCGTAGTACCAATCATCTTATACGCATAACGCGTTCCCTCGTAGTCCATATAAAACATATCGCCAACCGTCAAACGCGTTAGCCCAGAAAAGATGAACTTATAATTAGAATTTTGCCATGGATCACCGCCCGAATGGCCAGAAATTACCGAGTTACCAATCTGGCCCGGCTTCGCTGACGCGCCCGGCACTGAAAAATGTGCCACGCCATTCGACATTGCTAAATTCATAGACGCCACATCGTTCTTCGAACCAAAGGTAACCGGTACTTCTACGTTTATTTTTGGTATCATAAGTGTCGGCTTCTCATGCGTTGCCACCGTTAACGAAGCGTCAACATCCGAAATAGTGTTAACCGTCGAATTACCAGGCGACATGTATGCCACTACATGCGCTGCAATTACTTGGTTATATTGATATAACACGCCTAAAATCAGTACAATTAGGCCCACAATGATTGGGATAAATCTTCGTCCCTTCTTCATTCTGCGCGCTCGCTTCTCTGCTGTCGCACGAATTCGCGAACGAAAATCATCCTGCACTGCTTGAGATTCAGCTTCATCTGTAGCGTTCTTCGCTAATATTGTCTCTTCTTTCTCGGCAACATCATCTTCATTATGACGCTGTTTCTCGGCCGCTTCACGCTCCATTTTTAAGCGCTCACGCGCAATATAATCCTGAGCCGCCTTACCATAATAAGAACCATAATATCTCTGATAATAATCTTGCCACGCAGAATGATAACGGCGCCAATCTTCTGCCGTCGCGCGTGGCGTCGGCGAACTCTGGGTCGGCTCTTTATAGTCCTGCTGTGTCTTTCCGTAGGCTTCTAATACTTTCTTGCGCGCCAACTCAGTTGCTGTCTGTTGTTGCTTTTGCGCCGGAGTCAATTCTGACGTTTTTGGCGTGGCAGTAGACGATTGTGTTGCGCTGGCGCCCTTCTTTGCGGCCGCCTGCCCCCAAGCATTCCAGCTTGGCGGAGTATTAGTCTGCCCACCTTTCTGATTATCCATTACACTTATTCTAGCACAAAGCACCTTTTCATGATAGAATAAGCGTATCGCCAGTTTATCTGGGCGAGTGGTGAAATTGGTATACACGACAGACTCAAAATCTGTTGGCAGCAATGCCGTGAGGGTTCAAGTCCCTCCTCGCCCACCAGAAT
>JAGCSL010000060.1 GCA_017964115.1 Candidatus Saccharimonadota bacterium | reverse complement strand
GATTTAGGACGAAATCACCTTTCTGCGTAATTGCACCTAATGTACGCGTTAGATCGAACGGATCCTGAATCTCAGCATATTGCAAAATATAGATATAGGCGTGCAAATGTGCTGCTAATTCAATACAAGATACTAACGAACTTTTTTTCAAGCAAAAAATAATTGAATCGGTGTCTTTGAACTGTGTTAGTTTTTCTGCAAGTTGATCCCCCAAAACTTGCCTGTTCGGATAGAACACGCCACCTCCAATTAAAAAATTGCCTTACTAAAATTTTACCATAAACTTTATCACTTTTGCGTGGGTGATTTTTATGAAAAATATGTTATGATATAGCTAATGAAAGTATTCTTAGGCATGTCTGGTGGGGTTGATTCCGCTGTGTCGGCTTATCTTTTGCAGCAACAAGGATACGAGGTGATTGGCGTCTATATGAAGAACTGGAGCAAAAATCTTCCCGGCATGAAGTGCCCGTGGGCGGAAGATCTCGCTGACGCTAAGCGTGTAGCCGTAAAACTCGGCATCGATTTCCGTGTATTTGATTTTGAAACAGAATATAAACAAAAAGTTGTTGATTATATGCTGTCTGAATATCAAAAGGGCAATACGCCGAACCCAGATATTATGTGCAACCAAGAGATTAAGTTCAAACTTTTTGCCGATACGGCTTTTGAGCAGGGCGCCGATATGATAGCGACCGGTCACTATGCTCGTACGGAAGGTCCGGCATTATTGAAAGCTGTTGATGAGAATAAGGATCAGACCTATTTTCTCTATCGTATTACCGAAGACGCTATCTCCAAAACCATTTTCCCAGTTGGTGGCATGAAAAAACCAGAGGTTAAAGCTCTGGCGGAAAAGATCGGCCTCAGCGTGGCACATAAAGCTGAGTCGATGGGCGTTTGCTTCGTTGGAGAAGCGAATATGAAGGATTTTCTGGCTGAATTTGTTGAGACTCAGCCTGGCAAGATTCTTGATTATGATACGGGCGAAGAACTTGGCGTTCACGACGGCGCAATCTTCTACACGCTCGGTCAGCGCCACGGTCTCAATATTAAGGCCGGCTTACCTTATTATGTAGTTAAGAAAGATATGGCGCAGAATATCGTTTATGCATCGCGAAACCTAAATTCGCTCAAACTTTGGACTAAAGAAATTAAGTTGAAAGATGTGATTTTGCGCCATGGCGACGATGGGCGGCACATACAGGCGCGCATCCGTCATCGTGCGCCACTAGTCGATGCGGATTATCACGATGGAATTCTAGTTTTTGCAGAAGAGCAGAAGTCGCTCACGCCAGGTCAATCGATCGCTTTTTATCGTGGTGATATTTGCCTCGGTGGTGGAATTATTGAAGCATAAAAAACGCCGCCCAACCGGGGCGGCATCTTTAGCACTTCAAGGAGTTGGAGGCAGTATTGGTTCGCCGGTTGTACCGACATCCATGTCTCCATTGTATCCAGAAAAGTCAGGGTCGTCGGAAAGTATGGCTGACTCCGAATCATCTGCTGGTCCTTCAACCGGAGCAGGGGGAGTTTCGCCACCTCCGCCAGTCACTTCTGCATATCCGCAGCTATGGCTACTCAGCCAGCTCTTGATATTTTTCAGTGACATTGCCTTTCCGCCAAGCTTATAGCTTACAGCAACCTTGCCTTTTTTGCGTTGTGCTACTACGATAATTTTTTTGTTGTAGCTAGGATTACTCACCTTGATCGTTTGGTAAGCCTTGCCATTCTTGTAGCTGCTCGACCGTTTAACTGTCCAGGCATTGTTTTGCGCTACTTTGGCAATACTGTTGGCTTTCGTCTTGGCTTTCGTCTTCAGAAGAGCTTTCTTATCGGAACTAATCGCATACTTCTTCAAACCGATTTTCCAATCAGTGAAGGTGTGATTGTATTTTTTGAACCGATAATAGGTCTTCTTTGCTGTGCTTGTGACGGCAATATTGGCAAACACGTGCTTCGAATTTCTCAGAGTGACCTTTACTACAGCCTTTTTGTCGGTAACTTTCGTTGGTCCGACGTCGGCCGTCCAACCCTGATATTCGCCGTAATTAACGAGTTTCTTGGTGGCTTGGTTAGCCTTCGCAGACAAAGATGTTTTCGATGCTGCAAAAGTCGGTGTGGAGAATACTCCTACGCACAGAATGGTTACCAGCAGCAAAGCTGCTATTCGGGCGACCTTTCTCATGAGATCACGCTCCTTCCTTGTTATAGAACTATGGGTCTCCGCCCATATAGTGCCAGTGGCAACGAAAGTGTATACCACAACTCAATTATATCACAAAACGCTTCGAAAGTCAATATTCGCTTATGCTTGAGAAATTTAAAACCACCCTTGCGGGTGGCTTCTTGCGACGAATGTCGCTTATTCATGGAGGAACACCGGAGCCGCATACTTTTTCAGCCATTTCTTGATGGCCTTTTTGGATGACGGCAATCCGCACTTTCGATACTCAGTCGCAACTTTTTCCTTGCCGGATGTCACGATAATCTGAGCCTTAAACATCATCTTTGAGTTGCGGAAGGTGAGCACTTCAATCACTCTCGAGTCCAGGACTCGTTCGCTAACTGAGACATTCCACCATCTGCTACTCGCATACTTGCTTAACTCGGCAACACGCTTCTGAGCCTCGTCGAGCAAGGTCTTTCTGTTGTCTGGCGAGTAAACATTCTTGCGAATCAGCTTCATAATGCCAGCGATGCCGTAGCCTTTGCCATTATAGACATAACTATTACCGTCGCCGGAGCATTCGATCCGAATCTTCATATTTACTGCTGGGTTGTTCAACTTCAGAACGGCGAAAGCAGACGTATCGTTGTCTGTCTTTACAAGACCAAGCTTGCCGTCCGTTGCGGTGTAGCCGAGATTCTCGGCATAGTCCGTGAGTTTGGCGCGTTCGGCCTGCGCGGTTTCGAAAACACCGATTCCCGCAGTTTCAGCGAACGCCGGGGTAACAAAGAGACACATAGACAGTGCCAGTGTGGCAACCATTGCCACGAGCTTCAGGGTGTAGTGCTTCATAATAAAGCTCCTCTCTAAATGTCCGAGGTGCGCTAATCCTCATCCCCTAGCGCAGTCAGTAGCCATACTCAACGCTACATCCTTTGATTATAGCATAAACAGTTATATTTGTCAATTGTAAAGCTTAAGTTTTCGACATCTGTCAGATTATTGTATAATAACAAAATGAATGCAAGTGAAGTACGCCAAAAATATCTCGATTTTATGAAATCTAAAGGGCATGTTCAAATCCAGCCCGCCCCACTCGTTCTAGAGAACGACCCTACAACATTATTCACTGGTTCCGGCATGCAGCCATTGTTGCCATATCTGCTTGGCCAGCCGCACAAAGAAGGCAAACGCCTGACTGATTCCCAGCCCTGTTTGCGCTTGCAAGATATTGAGGACGTTGGCGATCCGCGCCATACCACTGTTTTTGAGATGTTAGGCAACTGGTCACTTGGCGATTACTTTAAGGAAGAGCAAATTCGCAATTTCTTCACTTTCTTAACTCAAGACATTGGCCTTGATCCAAAGAAAATCTATGTTACTTGCTTTATTGGCAACAAGGAATATGGTATTCCACGCGACGACGAAGCAGCCGCTATCTGGCAAAAAGTCTTTGCTGAAGCTGGCATTAAGGCTGACATCGCCGAGATCGATACCGCCGAAAAAGGCGATAAGCGTGGTATCAAGGGCGATGAGCGTATCTTCTTCTATAACGATAAAGAAAACTGGTGGTCTCGTGGTGGCGGCATTCAGACTACTCCGATTGGTGACCCTTGTGGCCCAGATTCCGAAGTTTTCTATGATTTTGGCGAAGAACATCAAGACGAAGCCAAATATGGTAAGGCGCACCCGGCTTCCGACGGTGCCCGCTTTATGGAAATCGGCAACCAAGTCTTCATGCAGTATCGTCGCCTCGAAGATGGTAGCTTCGAAGAACTTAAGGACAAAAACGTTGACTTTGGTGCCGGCCTCGAACGCATTACGGCCGCTTCTCTGAATTCTTACGATGTTTTCCAAATTTCACTTTTGAAGCCAATTATCGATAAGCTCGTTGAGCTCTCGGGTAAAAAATACGAATCCCATACTGCCGATATGCGCGTAATAGCCGACCATCTCCGTGGCGCTTATCTTCTAACCGCCCAAGGTCTCAAGCCTTCCAACAAGCAGCAAGGCTATGCGCTTCGTCGTTTGATCCGCCGCGCCGTTCTCAAGGCACTCAATCTCGGCATCGAACAGGATTTCTTGGCCGAAGTGCTCCCATTAATCGCCGAAAACTACAAGGATCTCCCAGACAGTATTCTTACTACGCGCGAACAGGTCCTCGATACGCTTAGCCATGAAGAACAGGCCTTCCGCAAGACTCTGCGTCGCGGCATGAAAGAGCTCGCTCGTTTCAAGAAAGATGGCCTCACTGGCAAAGAATTATTCATGCTACAAGATACCTACGGCTTTCCAATGGAGCTATCGGTAGAAGAAGCTTATCGCCAAGAGATTGAACTCAGTAAAGATTGGCGCAAAGAATTTGACGCCGCGCTCGAAGAGCAACGTCAACGTTCCAAAACCGCCAGCAAAGGCATGTTCAAGGGTGGTCTCGAGGATCACGGTGAGCAAACTACAAAGTATCATACTGCTACGCATTTGCTTCTTGCGGCTCTTCAGCAACTAATCGATCCAAATATCGGTCAGCAGGGCTCCAACATCACTGCCGAGCGTCTTCGTTTCGACTTCAATCTTGACCGCAAACTTACCCCAGAAGAGAAGCAAAAAATCGAGGATCAGGTCAACGAATGGATTAAGGAAGATCTCAAGGTTGTCCATGATGAATATGACAAAGCCTACGCGCGCGATACGCTTAAGGCGCACGGACAATTCTGGGATAAATATCCAGAAAAACTCACAGTTTATACAATTGGCGACTTCGACAAGCCAGTCTCTCGCGAAGTATGCGGCGGTCCACATGTTGAGCATACTGGTGTAATTGGTCATTTCAAAATCAAGAAAGAAGAATCCAGTTCTGCCGGTGTTCGTCGCATTAAAGCCGTAGTAGAATAGAAATATATGAACAAGCTCCTGAAGCGTGGCCTGAAAGCCTATAATATCTTTCTTAAAAATAAGCTCGCTATGTCGTTGATGATGTTGTTTGCAGGGGCAATGATGACGATTGCGGCTATTAATGGTAACGGCAATGACACGAAGACTCTACCACTGATGATTTTGTCAGGCGGTATGGGTTTTTCGTTCTGGTCACTTTATCGACTTGGCTATATTAAGGCTAGTCTCGACCATAAAACTACCGGAGAAGAACGCGACTCGCAACGCAAAGTATTGTTTTTGCAAATCCTAGAAACTATTCCATACTTAGCTGTCGCAGTTGTCGGCGCATTCTTGCTCGCGAATGAGAATTTTACGAATATGGCGCTCAACTTGATGATCGGATTCTTTACGACCCTAAACGGTGTATTTGGCGCTATAGATACCTATAAAAACCGCGAGAAACGTAATTTCCGTTGGTATTTCGTGCTCGTCCTTACTTTACTCGAGCTCGGTC
>JAGCSL010000002.1 GCA_017964115.1 Candidatus Saccharimonadota bacterium | reverse complement strand
TTTTTTTGAAAAAAGTCGCTTGCTATAAGATGCTCCGTAAAGTAAATAATTATATTATTTTTATGCTAATATTAAGAAAGAATGAGGACTCTTTCAAGAAAGATTCTTAGCCTCTCGCTTGTTGCAATAGTTTCGTTATTTTTTATTTGTTTCGTAACCGTTAATTCTAGTTATGCCGATGACGATGCTTGTTCTGTTGCGGGCATTAACGATCCTTTAATTTGCGGTACGGCGCATTCGGACGAGGAAGTTGAATTGATGGACCGCACTAAAGGTGTTCTTGATACGGTTTATCTCTGGATCGGTATTATTGCTGTAATTTTTATTGTCATTGGCGGTATTAAATATATGACATCGCAGGGTGAAGCTGAGCAAATTAAACGCGCCAAAAGTACCATTACTTTCTCAATTATTGGCCTAGTCGTGACTTTGGCGGCTTTTGCGATCACGAATTTCTTTATTGATGCTCTTAACGGTCGAGCGCCGAGTGATACGGTTGCTGAAGGGGGTGGCGATGGTCGTGGTGGCTCAACTCGTGACGACGAATCGCGCTACAAAGTAAAAAGTATTTCGGCAATTGATAGCGCTAAATTAATGGCCGGCGCTAAAACTACCATTAAATATAAAGTTGTTCCGGATTATGCCACGAATCGCTCAGTAACTTTTAGTTCTAGCAACGAAAATGTTGCGACAGTCGATCAATCGGGTGTGGTGACTGCCAAGAAGGCAGGTACGACCACAATTACTCTTAGTTCTTCTGACGGTCCGAAGAAAGAGGTAAAAGTGACAGTTTTTGATCCAATTCCCGTTACGTCGATTGAATTAAGTACCAAAGAAGTTAAACTAAAGAAACAAAAAACTGCCACAGTTACTGCGAAAGCTTTACCTGAAAATGCGACTGATAAGAAATTAGTTTGGTCGAGTGAGAATACTAGTGTAGCTACTGTTACGCAAAATGGTTTAATTACGGGCATAAAACCTGGAAATACGACTAATATTGTTGTGACCGCCCGTAATCAAAGGGTGTTTGCCTTTAATAAGAACCCAAGTCAAATAACTCTGGCTGATACTAATGTGCCGGACGAATTTCCGAAGGTACAAGCTAAAGTTAAAGTAAGTGTCGTGGGTGAATATAAGGCGGTCGACAAACTATATGAAGGTAACTCGATGGATCATTGGCTATGGGTGCCAGAGGGCGCGACAGATAATATGCCACTAGTTGTAATTTTGCATGGTGATGGTGAAACTCGCTATCCGAATCGCGTGCTTAATTATCCGCAGCTTAAATATGTGAAGAAATCAAAGAAAGCGATTGCATTGGCGCCAGTAATGATGCATACCAGTGCAAAGTGGGAGAACGGCTATTATATCGGCGTAAAGTCTATCATCGATGATCTGATTAAAAAATACAAGATAGACACTAAGCGTATTTATATTATCGGCTATAGCCGCGGCGCGATTGGTTCGTGGTTTATGGTCAATAAATATCCAGGTTTCTTTGCGGCTCTGATGCCAATAAGTTGTGGTGCTTATAACGGAGAAAATCCTAAGAATTTTGTACCAACTGCCGTTCGTGGCTATGTCGGCAACCGAGGTGATGATGCTAATTATATGAGTCACATGCAATCAATGGCGCGCAAGATTGTAGGCGAAGGAGGAAAGGCTGAAATAATTGTCTTGAACGGCAAAGACCACGGCTCAGCAATCGGAGCCATTGATAATAAAGATGCTATTGGCAAATGGCTATATAGTCAACGATTGAAGAAGTAGTATATAGATTAAATAGTTTCTATTCCCCTCTAATAATGGTGGCTAGCAATTCTCTAATCCGATTATTTTGGAGGTGTTTATCAAATAGAAGGATGTCTTTGTTGCGTAGGCGCTTAAGCTCTCGAGCTTTTTCGCCGAAATATTCTTCTATGAAACTTAAGCTATAGCTATGTTCTTGGAGCTTATCGGCGTTTTCTCGGTAACTTCTGTTTATTTCAGTACCTCGTTGATCAAGCGCCTCTTCAATATCTTCAATGCTAACTTGGCTAAAGTCACCACCTTCGCCGGCCTTTTCGAGCATTATTTGAATAATAATATCCTCTTTTTCTATGGCGCGAACGGCGCGACTTTCGCCGATATTGTCTTTTTGCCTTCCGTCGGCCCACATGGCGCCTTCGTCGGCAGTTATTTCTATTAGTCTTTCGTATATATCTGCGCCATTTCCTGCACGACCTTTAGAAATATCCCTGTCGCTCGCATAACTTGAGGCCATATGATACGCTCGGTCCTGATCGATTATGATCTTTGCTAAAGCCTTTCTTTCCGCTAAAGCCTGGCGCAATGCGGCTTTGTCGCCGGATATTTTCAATTCATCAATTCTAGCTCTTAGCGCTAAACTTTGTTTGGCATATTCGATGCGCTTGGTGCGGAGACGTTCTAAGATTTCTGCAGCCGATATGTCCTCTGGGTTAGCTTCGTCGCCGCCCACTTCCTTCATTGTCGACTCGACAATGCCTTTTAGTCTGGTAAGATGCGGCGCGAATAGCTTTCGGAACATGGAATCGTCGCCATGACGATCCATAATGTAGCCTCTATAGTCATCGAAATTTTTATCAAAGGCCTCTAAGATGGTTGAGCCGGTTTTGGCTGGATTTTGCGGCAGTTGTTCTGTATCTAGGACGGAGGCTCCGATTTTTTGATTACGTGCTTCATCGCTATCTGTCTCTTCTGAGTTTTCTGAATCTTCGGCATTTCCTAGATCTTCTATTTCTTCAACTCCTGTCGGTTCTAATTCTTCTGGGTGCTCCATGTCGCCCCAATCGTTGTCTGCCTCTGATGGCATTTTTCGCGCATCAAGATTTTCTGCCATTTTTATTCCTCCTTTGTTTTATCATAGCAAGAAGTACTTGAATTAACCAATTGCACTTTGCTGTTTTTGCTATAATTAGGTTATGGTTAGAAGCTTCTTCTTAAAATTGACATCAATAGTATTAGTATTAGCTTCATCTGCGGTTGTAAACCTTGCGATTTCGGCGCCGAATGAGACTTATGCTATTAAGACGACCTGTGAGTGCACAAATACTTATTCTGATGGCACGACCGTGGTCGAAGAAGGGGCGGATTCGGCAATTTTTGGTGACAGTAATGGCTGTTATTGTGGTGGTGTTCGTAAAGTGATTCAATTTGTGATTGATACCTTTACGATAGGTGTTGTGCTTCTGGCGACTATCGGCATTATTTGGGTGGGCTATTTATATATGACTGCTCGAGATAATCAGGAGCAAGTCAGTAAGGCAAAACGCCGATTTGTAGAAATAGCGATTGGTCTTGTGGTGTTTGTACTTCTTGATTTAATAACGTCCTTATTCTTGCCAGGTGGTATGCTGAGTGGTGCGCCAAGTGTAGTTTCTACTTCTTCAGAGCGCATAGAAGTTCCTGAAGAAGAGCTGAAGCCACCGGATAATGCAAAGCCTGGTGGTGGCGGCGGATCGCCGAGTAAGCCAAGCAATCCTGGCGATTCTCCTGGCTCTTCGGACGACAAAAGAGCTAAGTCAGTAAGCGAAGCTGTTTGGGAGAATGGTAATGAGTGCAGTGCTAAGAAGGTATTCGAAGGTAAAAAATATGCTCTGACTAATGAAGAGATTAAATATTTCTCTGAGCTGGTCGCTATCGAGAACTGTCGTAGTGAGAGTTCAAAAGCTGAGGTTAAGTTAGGTTGTAGATTACTCGCGACGCAAATCATTAATCTTTACGAAGAACGTAAACACGATCGCGGTAGCAAAGAGGGCTGTTCTTCTGGTGGCTCGTGCTACTATAAAGATTTAAAGAAATGGATTACTCATGATAAATGGTATGCCGTTAACCATCATGGTGGCATGTCGCCCGGGAAATATTCAAATTCAAATTCGCGCGCGGCGGTGATTGATGTGATTGTGAACGGGAATCGTGCGATGCCGAAGTTTGTTTCTCGTTATGACGGTTTATATCACTGGACTAATCCTTCTTATAGTAATAGCAGCTATTTAGGACTTAATTCGATTAGTGAAGCTGCTAAAGCTGTACCGATGAAGACTAAGGTTAAGCCAGGCGAACGCTATCTCTGGTGTATTGAGCGTAAACAGACTTCAAATAAGTATGATGGCCCATATAATGAGGTGT
>JAGCSL010000059.1 GCA_017964115.1 Candidatus Saccharimonadota bacterium | reverse complement strand
TATCGATACCTCCAGAGGTGATAGTCGCAAGAGCCTTTTGGAACAACATCCAGATATCCACCGGCGTGTACAAGATATCGTATCGCGTTATGCTGACGGTACGATTACTGATATTGAAGATGCTAAGCGCCAGTTTAGCGAGGTAATCGCCGATTTGCAAGACGATGGTTTAAGGTATGGCGAAGGCCATTTGTCTTCATCTAACCTTTCCGACGTCGCAATTGCGGCTAGACAGCGCTATGAAGATTTGATGACTGTAGCGGAAGCGTTGAATGGTCGTCTAGAACATGATGATGCTATGACGCGTGTGATGGCAGGTTTTGACGTGCTCTATGGTCAGCGTCAGATTGACCGGTTGTCGCCGAAGTATAATCGTGTTGATAGAATTATCGACCGCCTGGAAAGTAGTAGAGTCGGTACGGTGGTTTCTCCAGAGACAATTGCCTTGGCAGCTGGAGCGGCGGCTTGTGTCGGCGAGCTATTTGGAAAACGCCTAACTAGTTCAATGCTAATTATGATTCCTGGCTTAAGCGGCGCAATCTATGCTGGCGCTAGGGCTGGTAAAGATTTCGAAAAGGAGCGTACGCGCGCATTATATGACGTGCGCTATGGTCGTGAATTTGATCCGAACCAAAAACGACGTCGCGAGGTTATGTCTACGGTCTATGAGCATCATAACGCAAAGGATGTCTATGAGGGCCTTCAGGCTAGAATTAAAGATGTTAGAGATGCACAGGCGTCCGGCGGCGATGTGACCGCAGCGCGTAATGCATTGCTTCAGGCAACGGCTCAATGTAAGTATTATCTTGAGACAGAAAAAACTGAACGTTCCGTAATTTCGTATACTAATGAAATTGATGCACCGATTGAGCAACTGCGCATGCTAGAGTGGCTTGCTAGATCGAAGCAATGTTTAAGCGATGTCGGTATGAATGACGTTGAGGGGCAACTTTCGAATACGACTCGTTTAATGAGAGGTGTAGCCGAACAGGTTAACGACGTGATTGATGATTCAGATAAGGCCGCTAAGAAAGTTAAAGCTGCGCGTATTGCGAAAAGCGCCGGTTTTGCGTTCGTATCTGGTGCAGCGATTGGCTTTGCTGTACAAGAAGTTAAGGCTTTGCTTGACCCGACTACCCAGGGTATCTTTGAAGCAAGTAACGGCGACTATACACAGAGGCTAACCGCTGGTCGCAAGCTAGCCAATCTAATTACGGGCAAAGGCGATGGCTTTAAGGCCAATGCGAACATGGAATTGGCCACTAGCGCTATTACCGATAATTCTAAGAACGTAGATTTCGTTCGCCAAAGCGATGGCACATATACCTTGATGCAAGATGGCAAACCAATTGCTACTGGTATTGACTGGAACGCTAAAACTGGTCAGATGACACAGGCGTCAATTGATCAATTGAAGGCTCAGGGCATTAATGTATCTGAGAGCGGAAGCTTGTCGCAGAAGATTATTACGAAGGTTAACTCTACACGTACTAGAAATGTGTCGATTGATGAATATTATCGTAATCATCCGGGCGAGACTGTGCGCGTTACGCGTTCATTCTGGTACGATAATAATACGCCTGCCTTCGACCGTAATGAGCTAGCTTGCCACTATTACACCGATCCAACTACGGGCGCTCGCGGTTTTATCACGACTATGTCGGATTCTGGTTCATTCCATGGTAGCCATGTCGCAAAGTTTAGTGAGTTGGCTAGGAATGGTAACATTAAGCTGATGATTTCGCCAACCCAGGGCACCCAGATGACGCCAATTGAGGTTGAAGGGACTTTGACTTCGAACGGACAATTAGTATTCTTGCCACAACCAGGCAGTGCGGCCTCGGCCTTCTTTGATTCGAATGGACGCTTTACTGGTCGTTTTGCAGAAGTTGTACAAGAATTGGGGACCGATTCTAGTGGTAGAACAATGATTGCGCCTCTTGCGACGGCGGTTGGTAGAGGTTTTAACGGCACTATTCCTATTACGGAGAGCATTACTGAAACTGTCGAGAAGTCGATTGATGTGCCTGAATATCTTATCGCTTCGGCAGATCAAGCTGTTGTATTCCCGATGCTCTTCCCGTTCTCGCCGGCTGGCGCTATGAATGGATCGCGTTACAAACCGGATCAGAACGGCCCAAGTGTTAGAGACGAACCTGGCCCACATACTCTTTACGGTGGCTACAGTGGTGAATTGACTGGCGAAGGTGATCGTATCGGTGATGTTTCGCCACGAATTTCAGAACGTAGGCAGCTCGAACTTGGCGAAGAGACCGCTTGGTTTAGAGGGCAACTAGCCGAAAAACGTGGCGAAGATTATGTTGCTACGCTCGATGCTGACGTGGCGGGCTCGCGTGAATTGCGTGAGATGTCTGGCGATGTCAAGACGATTGTAACGATTCCAGTACACGCTCCGAGCGAATCAGCTAATATTTATAAGACTTTGTCCCTATATGCGCAACAAGAGGGTGTTGATATGGGGTCCTTTATGATCGTGCTTGATATGAACTGGCGCGAAAAAGAAAAAGGTACTCCAGAAGAAGTAAGGCAACGAGTTAATGATACTTATGCTGAAATTGAGCGTGCACGTAGAGACTTTCCGCAATTAAAGATTGCTACGATTGAGCAAGTTGGCCACCATGGTATTCATGAAGTGGCAAATCGCATGAACGATGCTGTAATGATGGCGATTAATACAGCTATTACTGAAGGTCGCATGCAGAGCAATAATGACGTGGTAATAGTACGTAATGATGCTGATATTAAGCACTTAAATAAGCGTTATATTGCCTCGTACCAAGAAGCGGCCCGAAAGAATCCAAAAACGCCAATCTTTACTGGTACAACATTCTTCAATGTGGACCGCACAAGAGTTGCGCCTGGCTTTGGTGCTGTATTGACGATTGAGCGCATGAATAACCTGTTTGGCGCACTGGAAGGTAATATCCATACCGCTGGCGGAAACTTTGCTTATCGTGCGGCGCATTTTGCGGCCGCGAACGGCTTTGGCTATGCGTCAGATGGCTCGTTCGGTTGGACCGGTGCAGGCTCGGACGACTTGCGTGTAGGTTATAAACTAGCTAATGTATTTGGTCAGCCTTATGGCGAAAGAATGGAAAATTCTGGTAATCCAGAAGCTAGAGATTTGATGGATCCGAGCACGCGTCTATCGGTAAGAGTTGGCGGCGCGGTTATTGATACGGACGATACGCGCTATCTGAAATTCTATGCGGCCCCTGGTGATTCGGTTATTAATGATGCGTATCGTAATGTAGCCGGCGGTTACTCGTCGAACGTATTACGTCCGGAAGATATTGCCGATTTCCGCGAGATGATCCTGGATCGTCAGCGTTTTAATGGTGTTGTTGAGCAGTTCGAGCGTGAGATGAGCGACTTTATTACCCTAGATGGCGGTAATATGCGTCGACTTGGTAGAATCCTTGGTTGGTGGTTTGGCGTCAGAGATATCGAACATATTTGTAACATACAAGAAGTTGGACGCCGAGGACGTCGCAGGCGCTATCAATTTACTCTTACAGAATATGGACGTCAACGCTTTTTGAAGTCTCTAATTACGCGCATGGGTACTGGTATGAGCGAGAATGACCGTAACTCTTTGCAAAGAGCGATTACCGAGGGAACTTGGGCCTCGCCAATATTGAATTCTTAAATCTATTTTTCTGTATATCGGTTGTTGTTTTAATGTTGATAGGCAGTTGATTATTTTTGGATTCTTTGCTAAAATTATGACAGAGTGTAGGAGTTATTCCGTAATAAAAAATAGGAGTAACTCATGAAAATAAAAAAGAAAACAAACATAAAATTATTATTTGCATCATTGCTTTTGGTGCTTGGCTTTGCGTTCCATTGTATACCCGCGGCTGCTGCGTCTTCCAAAGTTATCGTAACCGATAAAGATAATGATAAGAAAATATCGGTTGGCGATGAGTTCTGCCTAAAGACGGAATGTTTTTATGTGACGAAGAATGCTGACGGTAAAATTTCTGCCATGTCAAAGTATAATCTCTATGTTGGCTCAAATTACGATAAGGTTACAGTAGATATAAATACAACTTATGTAAAGCAAGTCTGCAAACTGCAGAGTAGCGGTTCATACTATTGTTCTACTTTTAATCCTGGCGCAAAATATTTTGTTGATGGCGCAGAAGTTTCTGGTTCTCAAGAATGGCTGCAAGCAGTTCTGAGTAAATATGGGCTGAGCGAAGTCGAAGATTTTTCTTTTCCGGTAGAAGTTAACGATTCGAATGGAGATAAGGCTTACGTTTCTACGGTTGTCGGAGAGCGATACGAAGAAGATGGTGTGATGTACCAAAACTATACATATAAGTTATATCCTTACGTAACAATTACGAAGAATACAAAAGGCTATGCTTTGCAAAATGAGCTTGCGCGTGGCGTTACTGGTGATAAAGGAAAAGCAAATTACCCAATCTATGCCACCATGTTTCTGTTCAACGACGGCCTGAAGCTCAGTAGCTTTGCAAAAAGTCTGGATAATTTCACGAATGGATATACCAATTTTGAATTGAAGGATAGTGTAGGCGAGATCTCTGAAGATGGTCCTGATTTGAATGTGATTCGATATCTAAGTGATTATCAAAATAAATTAAATGATTTTGGCTATAGCGTTGATGACGTTGATATGATTAGTATTTCGGAATTAAATGAGCTTGTTCACGCTATTAGCGGCGAGAACTTGCCTCTTGCTGATTGGTATAATGCATCTGGAAGTAGCGAAGAAAATCATGAAGATTATCTGACGGATTATAAGGTTTTGGGGGATATTAAAGAGTACGTCAACGATGATTACTCTTGGATTTGGAATACTTCTTATTGGATGAAGACTTTGTACGGAAATGTGACTGATATCGATACGGAAACATATTTTGGTCGAGCACCAGTATATTTCGTCTCCACCCAAGGTGAGATATGCTACTCTCAAAGTGACTGTTGGGCATCAATTCCGCGCGCTGGCTTAAGGCCAATTATTACCATGGCGGCTAATAATTTTGAACTAAATCTAATGGATATAAACGGTACGGTTCGTTGGATAGATAACAATAACTCATCCAAGATTCGTCCGAATAAATCCGTTATCAAGCTATACCGTAACGGTGTGTTTATAGCACAGGTTGAGGTTGAGAAAGACGAAGATGAGGATCTATGGCGCTTCTCTTTCCATGATCTCTTAAAATATGATGAGAATGGCAATGAATATGTGTATACGATTACACAAGATGATGTTCCGCAATATTCCTCCGATATTACGAACTTTGATGTAGTAAATCAATACGCGCAAAACCCAAAAACGAGCGCATCCTCGCCGATGATCTTCGGTGGTGTGCTGGGATTGAGCGCTCTAGCTGGTTCGATGCTACTGCGTAAGCAGCGTCGATAGTTAGTTAGCTTTTGAGCTTCTTTTGCGGCTTTGCTATTAACATTACGGCAAAGCCGCCATAGACATATATAGTTTCCCAGATTAAAACATTATTCATGTGGTATGGTAATTGATTTGCATGCGCGATTATAAAGTGAAAACCATAGAGCACGAACAAATAGCAAAAACCACGCGCTAGTTTATTATTTGTCAGCCCTGTAGTAACAAACCCGAGTAGCGCAAGCGCGACGAAGAGGCCCGCAGAAAAGAAGCGATGTATAAAAGTCATTTGGTTATCGTCTGGCGTGTGGGGGCAAAGAGATAATATTAGGAAGCATAGGATATACATACCTAGCAAAAATCGCCAGGAGAATTTTTTAATCCCTGAATTAACCATGTATACTGTAGCGAGTGCAATTATGGCTAAATTGCAGATAAGAAATACAATTATACTCCACGAGTTGAGCCCAACATAACGACTGATTGTGAGTTGAGTGTTGCCTAAATATCCTTCATGGAGCCAGTAGAAGCCCACGATGCCTAATAATTCTGCCGTAAAAATTG
>JAGCSL010000058.1 GCA_017964115.1 Candidatus Saccharimonadota bacterium | reverse complement strand
GCAGTATGGTGATCCGGATTTGGACAAGGTCAAAACTATGGCCTTGAGCGACTTGCGCCCAATTCTTGAAAAGGTTGATATTCCAGCCGAGAAGAAATTCATGATTTATAAGGATATTCTTGAGCTAACCGAGGATAAGGCTTGTATTGAGCCGGCCTACAATGCGGCACGCGGTATTGCTGACGAAAAGGCTAAAGGCGAAGCTTTGGTGTTTATCGTGGAATGTATCGATAAGCTCGGTATTCAGATGGCCGTTGGTGGCGAAGAAGAAGAACAATAATCTAATCTTATAATTCTTATAAAAGTCCCCTGCTCTGGTAGGGGATTTTTGATGATTCGACTATGGTAAAATAAACATAAATGGAAAACTCAGAGACAATTGATGGTGTTAAAAAAGACGAGACCATAACTTCGCCAGAGACAACTGAACAGATAATTACTGATAATAACGGAAAGCCACATAGCAAAAAGAAAATAGTATTAATTATAGTTGCGGTATTACTATTGGTGGGCATTTGTATTGGGGTGACTTTTTGCATCTTGAATAATAATACAAAGAATAACGAGACGCATAGTAGTGAAGATGTGAGTGAATCCGAAGAAAAGCCAATAGAACATACGGAAGAAAAGATAGACGAACCTGAAATCGCTAAGACGGCCGTATTACCTACAGGTTTCGCGCTGAATAAAAGGTTGTGTGAATTATCTGGTAGTACTAGCGAAAACGACGCTTGCGAGGATAAACGTATAGTAAGCATTAAGCGTGCGAAAAGTATTCCAGAGTCGAAGAAAACAGACAAATATGACGTAACAGAGAATGATTCGGAAACGTCAGTGTATTTCTGGTACGAACAAAATGCGGGAGCAGAGACTGGTACTATATATTATTATTCTGAAGCGAAAACTATTTATGCCGACAAGGAATTTAATGGAGCTTTTGCAAGATTGCTGGCATTGAGTGATATTAGCGGTTTGGCGGATATTGATATGTCAAAGGTAGAGAATGTGGAATGTTTATTCTGCGAAGACGGAAAATTAAAAACAGTGAATGCGTTGAAGGACTGGGATATGTCGAACGTGGTCAGGATGAGCCATATGTTTATGCGAGCTGGACTTACGGATATTTCTGGATTGGCTGGATGGAATGTATCGAAAGTTAAGGCGTTCGATGGATTATTTATGGAGGCTTATGGTGTATCTGATATTTCAGCGCTTAAAAACTGGGATATGTCTAGTGCTGAGGATGTGAGTGATATGTTTAATGAGTGTAGTCAAATAAAAGATATTTCAGCTGTATCTAATTGGAAAACGTCAACTTTTGAAGTAATTGGTGGCATGTTCGAAGGGCTTACGGAGCTGAAAGATATTACGCCACTAAAGAATTGGGACACGTCGAAAGTATACCATGCATCGTCTTTATTCCATGGTGACGAATCATTGAGCGATATAACCCCAATAGCTAAGTGGAATATGAAGAAGCTTAAAGCGTCGTATGGAATGTTTAAAGATACTAATGTATATGATGCGACAGTGTTAAACTCATGGGAAGTACCGGTGCTTGATTTTAAAGAAGAGATGTTTAATGAGGGGGCGAAAACGCCAAAATGGTATTAAATACCTTATGATGGCGTAGGCGATAAATCGTACTATATTGTATATGCTAAAATAGTAACAATGATGGGTTATTTTGCTAAACGAGCGGTGATTTTGGCTGTGCTGGTCGCGTTATTGGTTCCCTGTTTTGTTTACGCAGACGACGCGTGCAGTATAACCGGAAACAATGATCCGCTTATTTGTGGAACGCCAGATTCAGATGAGGAAACCGCATTACAGGAGACCGTGAAGAGCGTTTTAAACACTGTTTATCTTTGGGTAGGTATTGTTGCAGTAGTCGTGATTGTGATTGGTGGAATACAATATATGACTTCTACAGGCGAACAAGAAAAAATAAAGAGAGCGAAAAATGCAATTACCTATTCTATCGTTGGTTTAGTAGTGACTTTAGCGGCTTTTGCAATTACTAATGCAGTTTTGAATGCTCTAGATGGACGCGCGCCGAGTGAAGCGGTGGCAGATGAAGGCGAAGGCGAAGGTGGCGGCGGAGGTGGAAGCTCGGAAGATAGGACTGCAGTTAAGGCTATTGTAATGATTAGCTCAACGAAGATGCAGATTGATGAAACGGCTAAATTAAAAGCGAAGATAATACCTGATTATGCAAAGGATAAAACTTTGGCTTGGTCGTCCGATAACACGAGTGTGGTAGAAGTTTCAAAAGATGGTTCTATTAAGGCTTTAAAGGCTGGTACGGCGACGGTTACGGCTAAGTCTACTAACGATAAGATTGCGGCTACGAAAGTTACGGTATTGGAGGAAATTAAAGTTGATTCGATCAAGGTTAGCCCAGCAAGTCTTAGTGTAGAAAAAGGTAAAAAAGGAACAATTACTGCGACGGTTTCGCCAATCAACGCGAAAAATAAAACCTTAACTTGGTCTTCGAGCAATGATAAGGTTGCTACGGTTAGCAATAAAGGTGTTGTGACGGGGGTAAAAGCCGGATCGGCGACAATTACGGTAAAATCTGTAAATAATAAAAGTGCGACGGTCAAAGTGACAGTAACGGAGCAAGACGAAGGTACGACGGGGAGCCAGGTTAATATTCCGTTGAACGGTAGTCCTAATATGCGCAAAGATACGCAGAAAAGAATTGACGATCATCGCACGGACTTTTATTTAAGTACTTATGACGGATATATTAAAAAACGTGGCGGATATAATAAATATCTAAAAAATGATGTTGGTGGCGTTTTTGCGAAGTATGCTGATGTTGAAAAAATTCCAGTGAAGACGGCGGCGGATTTTCAGGAAGCAGCGGAGTACGTGTACGGGTTAATGACGATTTGGGGTGGAGATTATTATGCTAACGATGCTTCTAGAAATAAAGCGTGGCGACGTGGCCAAAAGTGGACGAATGGTAAAGTTGACCGTTTTCGCTCAAGTTTTGGCGGTAGAACATATGGTAGCCGTACAACGCCGATTAATAAGAGACTTAAACACGATAAGGACTCTAATTACGTTTGTAGTACAATGCTGGGAACTTTCATATCTTCTACGACTCTTAAGTATGTATATTTTGAGCCAAACGATAGTAAAGCGTATAGTGGATTGAAAAAATATCCATCAGTAACTAGCGCATCTAAACTACAAGTTGGCGATTTACTGTATTGGTATAACCAGCACGTCGCAATAGTTGGTGAAGTATATAAAGACTATGTGGTCGTTTATGATGGCGGTAGCAGATTTACGCTAGACGGTTTCTATAAGGAAAAAATGAATCGAAAAACTGGTTCCGGCTATAACCGAGGTTGGACTGCATTCAGGGTATGGAATATTGACCAAAAAGTAACATTGAAAGGAATAAACTAATGAATAATGATCGGGTTTCAATGGTAGAAAGTGTGCATAACGATGTAGCGCCGCCGCAGAAAAAGAATAAACTTTGGTTAGTTGCCGTAATTATTATAGCGGTTGTAGTGATTATTGTGGGGGTAGTGATTGCCCTTTCTTTAAATCAAAAAAGAGAAGAAAAAACTCCAGCGGAAGGCGTTGCAGATAAGAATAGCGACGTATTGCAGATATTCACCGAGTTAGAGGACAAAATAGCCATAGATGATATCTATGAGGTAGTTAGAAATAAAAATGCCGGAGCAACGGTTGAATTAGATGACGGTTTTGGCATCATTAAGATGCAAGATGATAATGTGAAAGATTATATAATGTTTTACTTCGAACACGAGTCGGAAGGAACCGATGCTGATACGGATATAGAGGCAAATACGGCATACGGGTTTACTTATGTGGCTCCTTATGAGGGGGATATAGGTAAGTCGATTTATTGTACCGATGTTTGTGAGTATTTTGACGGCACTGAAGAACATGAATATAAGACTAAACAAGAAGCCATTGACGCATATCTAAAATAAATTAAATAAATAGATAATAAAATACCCCCCTTGACGGGGGTATTTTTGTGTGAGAATTTTGTTTGGAGGCGTGTTTTAGTACATTCCGCCCATGCCTGCACCAGCAGCAGTAGCATCGTTTTTCTCTGGGAGTTCAACGACGAGCGCACCCATCGTGATGGTAGTGGCGGCAATGCTAACGGCATTTTGAACGGCTTCGCGGGTAACACGGGCTGGATCGATGACGCCAGCTTTTTTGAGGTCGATGAGGCCTTTTTCTGGAGTCATAACATTAATGCCCTGCCCGTCCTTGGCGGCTTCGACTTCAGCAAGAAGAGCTTGACTATTAAGTCCAGCATTTTCTGTGATATGGACGAAGGGTGTCTTGAGGGCGTTCTTAAGAATGGTGGAGCCGGCATTGTCGTCTTTGAGCTTCTTGCTAAGATTGACAAGTGTAACGCCACCGCCTGGAACGATACCTTCGTCTAGAGCAGCTTTCGTGGCAGCAACAGCATCGTCAACGCGATATTTCTTTTCGTCAATTTCGGTTTCGGTAGCACCACCGACTTTAATAACAGCGACACGACCTTTGAGAGCGGCGGCGCGCTTGTTAAATTCGCCGGTTTCATAATCAGAGTTAGAGGCTTCGGCTTGGGCTTCGATTTGGGCAATACGAGCTTTGACGTCTGACTGCTTCCCTGCACCTTTGATGATGGTAGTTTCGTCCTTGGTGGCGATAATCTT
>JAGCSL010000057.1 GCA_017964115.1 Candidatus Saccharimonadota bacterium | reverse complement strand
TTGACGGTCGAGAAGCTGAGTCATGCTGAAGGCTTTGCCGATTTCGCGGAGAAATGGCAAGAAGTGGATATCTTTGAACCAGTCGTTATTGTCGACGAGCTGAGTACCTTCGGGAGAGTGGGTGACCTTAATAATTTGCTTTGCAAGGGCCGCTTTGTTCTTTTCGATTTCATCAAGACTCTTAAGATCACGCTCAGTAGTATCTTTTGGATCGCCAATTTGCCCAGTTGCACCGCCAACGAGATAGTAAGGAGTATATCCGTGTCGTACGAAGCATGCGCACATCATAAGAGCAGCGAGATGACCGATATGTAGAGAATCGGCACTTGGATCGGTGCCCCAATAGAAATTATGCGGAGCTTTGTCTAAGTCTGATATCTGGTCCAGGGTATTTTCGGATACAAATCCGCGCCACTGGAGTTCTTCGGATAATTTCATGAATACTCCTTTTAGTTATTATCTCTGTTATTATAACATCTACATTAGGGATGGGCAAACCGAGCGGCTATGGCTATTTAGTACAAAAAGGAGAATTAATTGCCGCTTTCGGCGCTTCTGAAATAAGTGAAGCGATGCCCGCAGGCCACGCGAGTATCGACTAGCATGATGATGCCGGCTTTGCGACATTGTTGACAGAAGTAATAGTCTTCGGATAAAAACGTTTTATTTTTATAGGAAACATAGTCGAACCAAGGATAATCAATACTGTCGAAAACGGATGTTTTAATTAGGGCGCAAGCGGCGCCAGCGCTACGAATTGGTATGCGATAGATTTTCTTTTTGCGTTTGTCGGATAGTTCTTTGGTCGTAAATGCATTAGAACTGCTTTTTCCGATTTTATTGACGGCGGTTTCGTCATGTTCTCGAATAGCTTTATGGCGTACGCAGTAGCCGTAGCAAACTTCCGGATAATGTTCGAGTAGGTGAATAAGAGCGGTTTTGGGAAGAGTAATATCGCTGTCAACCATAAATACGTAATCGACTTTGCGTTTAATGGCTTCCTCGGCGATTTTATTGCGCGCCTTGGCGCAGTCGTAACCGCGGACGAAAGTAAATTCGGTTTCAAAATCGCCACGTTTGAGCTCGTAGATGGATTTGAAAGTATCAGGAGTAATGTTCTCAAAAGTCGGTACGGCAATTAAAATTCTCATGCTTATATTATACAATAGATGTTCATTATTTGGATGTAGATATGCTTATGCTTTTATTGCTAAATGGAGTAAAATTAGGGTATGGAAACGGACGAATTTGACCAAAAATTTGCGCAAGACGTCGAAAAAGGCGTCGAAAAACAGAAAAATAATCAATTGACGGCAGAGAAAACTCAAAAACGTAGAATTGTAATAGTGGCCGCTATTATAGTGTTAGTTTTGGCGATTGCGATTATCTTAGTGATTGTATTGAGCAACAATAGTACAAATGAAGTAGCGGACAACGATTCTACGGATGAAGGATCGGCGCGTGAATATGACGGAGATGATGATGATGACGACGATGACGAGGGAACTCTAACTGCGATTAGGATGGGTTGTACAGATAATGATGGACGGTATGATTTTTATAAAGATAACACTTATGAAATGATGTCTTTTAGTACGGACGAAATTGTAGAAAGCGGCTCTTATACGATTGACGGAAAGAACATCAACTTGGAAGCAGAAGGGGAAAAGAGAACAGTTGTCTATGACGGGAAGAAAATAACCGATGGCACATTCAGCTATGAATGCGAAGAGTACGACAACGTTTAGGCTACTTACGCTATGTATCAGCTGTTTGATTTGTTCGATATTTTTGAGCAGTAATATTTGTGCGGCATGTACGATGACGGCTCACAGTAAGAAGAATTGGCCGTCAGTTTATAAGAATGACTGGCATATTGCTACGATTAACAAAAAAGATATAAAACAAACTGCCGCAATTAGTATTCCAAGCGGCCTATTCGTGCAAGGGGGCGTAGTAACAGAGGATTATTATGTATTTGGGGTAATTAAGAATAATAATTCTACGAACAACGTTTACTTGGTTAGTCGAAGTTCAGGGAAAGTTGTCGATAAATATAGTGGCAACTGGGGGCATATGAATTCGTTCTATTATAAATGGGGCACAAAACATGTGCGGGTGCGAGCTGGGTCGAAAAGTAAAGATGGCTGCTTTGATGTGAGTAGTGGAAAATTAAAAAAGGTTAGTACTAGCAACTGTAAAACGAAGCGTGCGCCAGATTATGGTACAAAGCAATTGGTTACACAGGGCAACTCGACTTCGGGGGACTACGTCTATGTGGCGGGTTGGGATGCACATTGCTATAAGTATGGCTATAGGCAGAGCTATTCTTATGCGCGTCATGCGACGGGGATATTTATTTATGAAAAGAGTAGTAAAAAGCTAAAAAAGACTTTGTATGTTCCGAATAGTGTGGTCTATTCCGAAATTGAGGATGTTTCGATTGATGGCAACGGAGATATGCACCTGCTTTACAATAGAGACCATAAAAAAGCCGTATTTTATAAAATAGATAAAGCAGCAATCGGGCTAAATACTGGTGGGAATAATAACAATAGTAACAACAATAATAGTAGCGGTAACAGTAATTCGAATTCTAATAGTGGGAACAACAGTAATAGTAGCAATAGCAATAGCAATAGTGCATCCTCTGATACGAACAATGATGAAGCCGGAAATGTAAAAATTGAGCCGGAGCATGACCCGCAATGCGCGACGATTTTGAGCTTTTGGTGCGATAGTGCGGATACGGATGGAGAGACTACTATCCTGAATATTATTAGTTTTGTAATCGGAGTAATGACAATTGGCGTGACAGTATTAGGGACGATTGGTATTATTGCGGCCGGCGTGACAATTATGTCGGCGCGCGACAATGCTGCTCAGGTACAAAAGGCGAAACAGAGAATTTTGGAAATTGTAATTGGTTTGGTAATCTGGGTGCTTATTGCGGCAATTATGGCATTATTAATACCAGGGGGCGATTCGACGACGCAAGAAGTGTTGGTCGGAACGACGCCCGAGAAAGTGGAGGTAGATTGATGGATAATACGAATAATTTTGATAAAGATTTCTTGCAAGGTGTTCAGAATCAAATTGCGGCCGATAATGTAGCGCAGCGAGAGAAGGACAACCGCAAAAAGGGATTAATTATTGGTGCAGTGATTGGCTTTGTGATTCTTGCGGTTTTTGTAGCTTTGTTCATTTTAATAACATCTGGCAGTGGTGGCGAAGTTTAGATTTTAGTGCTAATAGGGTATGATAGAATGAAAGGGTTGGGCCCATCGTTCAACGGATAGGACATACCCCCTCTAAGGGTACAATGCTGGTTCGATTCCAGCTGGGCCTACCATAGTGCGGGCATTTTTCTTTGAAAAAGTTCCCGACGTCAAAAGAATCAATTATGAAAAAGAAGTTACGCACATGTCGTAACTTTTTTTGATTATGATTTTGAAGATTGATAGCTAAGGTATTGGTGGCTGACGTCTGGCTTGCGTGCAAGGGTTTCGCGTTTGGATAGCTCGAGAGTAGCAATATGGGTTGGGAAAATGCCATTAACAAAAGTTATGGGCTTAGCGCTGGCTTGAATAGTAGAAACGGCGCCAAGAAGAATGGTTTTGTCGTACGGACTAGCAATTTTAGCACGCGCGCCGCGCGGAAAGAGTTTCTTGCCAGGAGCGATAATACCGCGATCGGAACGCCATAAATCGTGCAGAACTGGCGGAACAACGCCGTTGTGCATATGGCCGGAGATAAAATAATCAAACTCGTAAAGTTTAGCGGCGACCTGTGGATCGTCGAGATAAATAGGGGAGTGGATAATTGCTATTTTGACTTTATTTTTGGGGAGATTAGTAATTAGTTTTTGATCGACCTTATCGAGGTCAGAAAGCATAATATCGAGATCTTCGCCGCCGGGATGAAAAATGGTGGTACCGCGTCGCTCGTCGCGATCGAATTGGAAGTAATCAGGCGATTGGGTAAAACCAAAAATGTAGACATTTTTGTCCTCATAGACCTGGTTGTCGAGAAGCTGAACATTTTCAATAGCATTAAGCGCATCAATATAACGTTGATTCTTTTCGGCGAACCAATGGCGTTTTTTGGAGAAAATATTATTATGCGCAGGGTTTTTGCGATAAAAATCGTGATTGCCGAGCTCAATTAAAACTGGGGCAATTTTGCCGAGTTGCTCGAGCCAGGAAGTGAGACGTTTAAGATCGGAATCGTTATCGACAGTACTAAGGGCATCGATGATGTCGCCCGCAATTAGAATGTAATTTGGTTGTTTTTGACGAGCTTGCTCAGTAATGGCGCGGAGACAGTCGGATTTAACTTTATTACTAAAATGAATATCGCTGATGAGAAAGAATTTAAGCTCATGTTTGGCGTTTTGATTATAGAAACGATAGCGAGAATAGTAGAAACATTTCATTTATATGTATTATATAACATTCAATCTAGAGTGCCGGCGGCCATGCTATGATATTTATTAAGAATGATAGGTATTAAATAGGATGAGGACGGGTGAATTTAGGAGTAATGTCGAGGAAGAGCATGGAGTTGACGCATCGATTCTTCACCAACAAGTCGGCGCAAAATTGTTAACTTTAGCTGGTGCGAGAGTTGGGCTTGCGCCTGAACTGAAGCAGGCTGAGAAGCGTTTCGCGAAGGATAGAAAAGCGGTTACGGGTGAAGCGGTGGCGCAGCCGGATAAAGAGAGTGAACGTGCTACTATAGTGCATCTTGATGCATTGCAGAAAATTATTGATAGTGGTGGTAGTGAAGCGGAACAAAACATTCTTGACGATATTATAGACGGTAATGATTTGGGACCTGGTCTCCGCATAGTGGAGATGAGTGATATTCCGGATAGTTACTGGAAGCTACAAGAAGAGATATTACGCGACAACGGTCAGGGTCGAAGATTGAGCGAGGAAGAAAAACGAGCGCTACTTGAACGCATACAGACGGATCAACGCGATTCGCTTGAGAGGTGGCGAGATTATATGGAGCGTCCAGATTGTCCGCCGTATCCAACATGGTTTAAACTGTATGCGCTAGACGGCATGTCTAAGATGTCAACTTTCGATAAAGAGAAAAAGAAGTTTAGGTCACGCGATAAAAGCACGGTTGCTCCTTATCCAAACCTAGACACGGGAGCTTTGGCAAGGGTCTATCAACGGATTGCGGATTTTTATGGTTTGGAGACGGAAGGTTTTGGGGCAGAATATGAGAGCGAGAAGCAAGACGCGGAGTTAGTGGCTCTAATAAGAAGCGGTAATTTTAATCAATTGTATTCCAAAGCGCTATTAGAAACTCACGCAAAAATTAGTACTCCTGAGAGAATGGAGGATGTGCGTGGTGAATGGCAAGAATATTTGCCGGGAGAAGAGGATAGGCTAGCGGAAGCGGCGGCTGGTACGCCTTGGTGTATTCAGTCTGCGTCAGTAGGAAGAGAGTATTTAGGGGATCCGTCCGATGATAATAAGGCGCGTTTTTTGCTATTTCATTTGCAGGACCCCACGACCGGTGTCGTGTCGGATGCCGCGAGTGCGTCAATTCGGTTTAATACTCAAGGAAATGTGGCGGAAATTTCTGGTTTAAATGAGGGGCAGGCGCTAGAAGACTCCTTAGTTCCAATTGTAGAGGAGAAGGTGCGAACATTTCCGGGCGGTGAACAGTTTTTGGAGGCATTTGCTGACAAAAAGCATCTGATTGAAATTGACCATAAATGGCGAAAAGGTGGCTTATTGGACGATAACGATAGAGCATTTCTTAGTGGCAGAATTAAAACTTTAGATACGTATAATAATCGGGACCCTAGAATATTTGAGCTAAACCAAATCGCAATTCCGCTTCAGGAGGGGAAGAGTATCGAAGAAATAGTCGCAGGCATTGATTCGGACCATGAAATAATGACTCATATGGATACGCTAGTTGAGTGCGGAGCCGATATTACTGAACTAGCCCTAAAACTGAGTAATGATGCTTTGGAAGACGCCATGGATGATTTAGTAAAACGCGGTGCCGATTATGGTAGATTAGCTATGAAAATGGGTCCGGCATATACTGCTCGCAGGTTAGATAAGATATTTGAAAGCGGATCAAGTGTTGACGTAGATGCGCTGGTCGATAGAATGCATCCAGTCGAAATAGTGAACCGTTACAATGATTTAATTAAGTACAAAACGGATATAAATCTGAATGAAGTTGCGTCGAAAATGACTCCGAGCGATATCATGAGAGATTTAGAATTTTTTACAGAGCATGGAGTAGAGATAGATTTTCAGAAAGTTGCCTCAGGGCTCAATGCGAATGAGGTATTGCGCTATTATAAAGTATTGGCTGAACATAATGTGGCAATTGATGTTAATGAATTAGTATTAGACCTACGTCCACAGAGTGTGTCGCGCGAGGGTGCGGAAATATTGCTCGAGTGCGATGTCGATGCCGATATTCTTGCCTCAAAGATGATGAATAGTGTTTTGTCCTTATATGTTGATGAATTGCTTGAAAAAGGCGCAACGGCCGACGATCTCGTGCCAAGGCTGTCTACGATTGATCTATCTGGAGATATGAAAACATTACTTGAGCATGGAGCCGATGCCAACAAAATTGTTTCGAGATTTGAAGGAAACTCATTCAGTATGTCAAGAAAGATAGATTTATTGATGCAGTATGGTGCAAGCATAGATAATATCGTCGCAGTGCTGGAACAACGGTTTAGGGATAGATACTTAGACAAGTTAAGAGGGTACGGAGCTAAGCTTTAGAAAATATAAAAAGAGCCCTGTTGTTAGGGCTCTTCTGATGTGGAAGATTTTACGACCATGTGTCCGGTTTGGCATTCAGTTGACCGTACTACAACAACGGGCATTATTCCTGTGGGCTGAGGCTGGGGTTTGAACTCGCCTAAACGAGGAATAGTGACGGCTGCAATGACGCTGATTGTCATAATAGCAAGCAGCGCCATTTGGATCTTTTCCTCGTGTTCGCAGAATATCGTGGATGCCATGAGTAATACGAAGTAACATGCGTCTATGCCGAGCATGAAACTCGCGAGTCCGATGATTTCCAGGCAATCTAATATACCGGATGCCATTAAGAAGACGATAATCGCCATAATGACGGGTATGACGATTAAGATTTTTTCTTCAAAATCGAAGAAAGACTCCGAAGCAAGTACCATCAGGATGAAACAGATTGCTGCGCCGAAGATGAAGCATGAGAATTCGAACATAGATTGCCTTTCTGGGGGCGTTTCCCCCTGAAATATGGTTAAGGGCATAGTCCCTAGTTATTTCTCAAGATGAGATATGGGGGCGCGTTTGGGTGGGGCGTGGCTCCATATCTCACCTTGAGTGGCAATCAATAATCTTCCGTATTTGAAGATACTTAAGCTTACATAGGATAAGTTTATTGTGCGGTATTATACCAAAAAACTTATGTTTTGTCAAGAGTTTTTATTGAAGTAGCGGTCTAAATGCGCTTTAGTACGCTATATGTAGCGTATTTTGCAAGTACTAGGACACTAAAAATAAAAATGTCAGGGGTTGAAGTGCTAGAAAAAATAGCTTAAGCTAAAATTATATTAATAGGTGGGCTAAGAAGGAGGTGCCCAATGAAAACAAACACGAAATACATTTTTGTTACAGGGGGCGTGATTTCTGGTGTCGGGAAGGGAATCATGGCAGCAAGTATCGGCGCAATTCTAAAAGCAAAGGGTCTGAAAGTTTCGATGCAGAAATGTGACCCTTATTTTAATGTGGATGCAGG
>JAGCSL010000056.1 GCA_017964115.1 Candidatus Saccharimonadota bacterium | reverse complement strand
TACGAGGCCGAATGTGCAGATTTTGAATGGAAGCGCATTTTACAACTTCAGGAATTAGCCATAGCTAAACCTAAATTCAATGAAGAAGAATTAAGTAGCGAAAAGGGCAACGTTCGCTCCGAGTTAACTGGCTACCAGAACGACTATGCTCGCCTGATTTGGCCAAAACTCCAACAAGAACTCGGCGAACCAGTTCTAACCTATGCCGAACGCCTTAAGACCATTAATAATATTGAGCTAAAAGACGTGCGCGAGCATCATCGTCGCACCCATACGGCTGCTAACATGCAGTTTATCATCACTGGCAGTTTACGTGGTCGTAAGCGCAAAATTATCAACATGCTCGAAAACTGGGACCTTAAGCCGGGCGAAAAGATGGAAGTGCCAATCAGTATTTATAATGGCACTGATCCAGTACTTATTCGTCGCAAGGATGCCGCCAACGTTTGCTTTGGCTTCTCCTTTATTATCCAACGTCCGCTCGAGCCAAAAGAGCAATACGCTATGAGTTGTCTTAATCACATCCTAAACGGCACTATGAGTAGCAAAATTTTTGGTGCCGCCCGTAAGCGCGGTATCGTCTATGGTATCGGTTCTAATACAGATAACGATAAATGGAGCAGTACTTGGGATTTCGATGGAGAAGTCAACTCCGAAAATGCCAACGAACTTTTTGATTTGATTGCCGTTGAGCTCGCTAAAGTTATTAATGGCGATATTAGTGAGGAAGATATTAAGGCCGCCAAGACCTATGCGCTCGGTCGCCATCAGATGCTTGCCCAAACCGCCGACCAAATTAGCAGTTACTATATGCGTGAATATATTACGACTAATACCTATGAGCCGCTCAATGAGGCGCCAAAGATGATAGATGCCATTGATAAAGGCACTATTGTTAGCCTCGCGCGTGAGTTTATGCAATCTGGCATTTCTGGCCTTGCCGCCGTTGGCAACATGAACAAATCTGTTGTCGACGAGCTTTGGTCACGCGTTTTAGGCGCTATCTGATATACTAATCTCAATGGATAAAGACAATAAAGACATCAAACTCATCGCCATTGTTGGCATGTGTGGTAGTGGCAAGTCTACTGCCGTAGATTATTTAACTGAACGTAATATTCCAAAGGTTTACTTTGGTGGCGTCATCATTAATGCCGTTAAAGAGGCTGGGCTCGAGGTAAATGAAGCGAATGAAAAGATGATTCGTGAAAGCCTTCGCGAAAAAGAGGGCAAAGATTTCGTCGTGAATCGCGTAGTCGAGAGCACCAAGAAGCTTATCGAAGCTGGCCAGAAGCGCATCGTGCTGGACGGCCTCTATAGTTGGACCGAATATAAGGTTCTACGTAAAGAATTTCCGAACGAAATGACCGTGGTAGCTATCGTAACACCTAAGGCCTTGCGTCGTGAACGCCTCGCAAATCGTCCTGTGCGCCCGCTTACTCCAGCTGAAGTCGCCGAACGCGACCGCGCTGAAATTGAGAACCTTGAAAAAGGCGGCCCAATTGCTATTGCCGATTATTACGTCGATAACTCCGGTACAATCGAAGAGTTCTACGAAGCTTTCGGCAAGTTGATGAAAGACATTAAGTTTATTGACTAATATGAAAGATCTCCAAATCTCCACTCGTGAAACCGATGTAATTTTGCAGGAGCTCGCCAAAACTATTGAGCTTCCTGGCGATGTGGTGGAATTTGGTTGCTATGCTGGCGATACTTCAGTTTTGTTAGCTGAAGCGCTAAAGAACAACCCAGGCAAGTGGTTATATCTGTACGATTCTTTTGAAGGTTTGCCAGAAAAAACTATCGAGGACCAAACTGCAGCCGGCTGGCGCTTTAAAGCTGGCGAGCTTAAAGTTTCCCCTGAAACCGTAGCGCACAAGTTTAAAAAGTTAAATCTTCCAGAGCCAGTTATTGTCAAGAAATGGTTTGATCAGCTAGACGATTCGGATCTTCCAAGCCAAATATCATTTGCGTTACTCGATGGAGATTTCTATCAATCTATCAAGACTAGCTTTGAAAAAGTCGCACCACGGTTAGTGTCTGGTGGTATCATGATTGTTCATGATTATCGCAATGCAGAATTACCTGGTGTCGCGAAAGCTGTCGATGAATTTCTCGACGCCCATACGAAAGAATATGATTTTCGCCTATCTACTGGCTTAGCTATCTTAATAAAAAAGTGATTTGATTATAAAGATTGCCAGCAAATGAGCGGGGTAGAAGATGTATCCAAACCATTTTGGTAGCCTCTTGCCAAGCTTTCCGTTGTAGAGGATGATTGGAATAATCGCCAGCAGCGCAAATAACTGTGTAGCGTTTTGTTTTGCGGCAACATAAATGGTTGTGCTCGTGAAGAAAGTTATAATATATGCTAGCCAGCGCCAAATCTTTTGCTTTTTCTTGCCTAAAAACTTCGAGATCAGATAAAAACCTACTATCATTGCGATTCCGTAGGCGCCGTAGTCCATGTGTAAATATTCAGCCACGATAAAGAAAATCGGCAATCCAATTACGGCC
>JAGCSL010000055.1 GCA_017964115.1 Candidatus Saccharimonadota bacterium | reverse complement strand
GAGGTTGTTATCTCAGAGGCTTTTTTATGCAATTTTTTGCAAGAAAAAAGCAGCCCGAGGGCCGTTCTAAAAATTATGGTGCGCCCGCCTGTCTTTTAGAGATTGAAGAATAAAATCGTGCAGATGGGTATTTTCTTCTTGTCTTGCGCGGTTATCGACCGAGCAACGGCAAGAAAAAATGCCCAGATGGGCGATTTTAACTTCAATCTTGGTGCGCCCGACTAGACTCGAACTAGCACAGCCGTTTGAATAGCCACTAGCACCTCAAGCTAGCGTGTCTACCAATTCCACCACGGGCGCATTAGAAGCATTATAACACATTTACATCTCGATGCCAAACTCTTTTGACGCCGAGCTTATTCACGTTATTCTTTTTATTATGGCGTCATATTTACGCTAGCTTTTCTACTTGCCCAATTCTGTACTTCACTAAAACGATCCAACGCATCGGTTAACTCACTATTTTCAGAGTAAATATACGTATTTGGCATAAAGTTATAGGTCATTGTCGATTGATATAGGCCAATTGCCGGCACATCACGCACCCACAATTTCATAAACGATTCGTACTTAGTCTTGCGCAACTTCGCATTCGTGGTCGTACGCGCCACTACTAGAGCATCATCCGCTAAACTATTAGCATAGTTACTCAAATTCCAGCCTGTACCCGCTGCTTGCGAAGAACTATAATAGACAAACGGATCCGCGCTCACACCGAGATCTATCTCGTAAACCAAAATATCGTAATCGCGCGGGCGAACAACCGCCGAGAAAAAGTCACTCGTCGCCTTTGACTCATCGTAGACATTTAATACTACCTCGAAGCCTAACTTTTTCAGTTGATTCCTGAAGCGCTCCGCAACCTTCGCCAAAGTTTCGCGTTGTGGCACCGAAATATTCAAAGTCACTTGTTTTCCGGTATTATCAATAATCTTGTCTTCATCGTATTTCAAACCAGCATCGGTAATTAACTTCTTTGCCGCATCCAGATCATACTTCTCTAGTTCTGGCATACTAATCTGCTCTTGGCGCGCCAATATTGGATAATCCAGAACCTGCGCATCGTCAATATCCTCGCGAACTTTTGCCATATCCACACCCCTCTGAATCGCCTGACGCACCTTCACATTATTTAATTTATCACTAGTAGTGTTCAAGAACGCAAAGGCTCCACCGTTGATTAAAGTATTTCTTCTACTTACCGTACCAGGTAATTGTTCAGACTCTTCTTTAGTTAATTCCGCCGTTGCCATTACGTCCGCATTTTGCATTGCCCCTATAATTTGCCCCGCATCTTCATAGGTTTTAAGTGTAAAATTATCCAACCTTGTATTCTTCTTGAAATAATACTCGTTCCTGTTCAAATAAACCGTCTGCGAGTTCGTATTAGCGACGCCCGAAGAAGTCTGCAATGCGTTTAAAACAAACGGGCCTGAGCCGATTGGGTTAGTAGAAAAGTCACTTTCATACACTAAGGCCGGTTTGATATCTTTTAGGACGTGCTTTGGCACGATTGGGAATTCTAGATTATCCGTAAAATCCGTATAAGATGACGGCAGCGTAAAGACCGTCGTTAAATCGTCCTTTTTCTCAACTTTTACATTCATGAAGTTCACAGAGACCGTCGTTTTTGCAGAACTATCGTTAATCAAGTCTATTGTATAAAGCACGTCATCCGCCTTAATCGACTCTCCATCCGACCACCTCAGGTTATCTTTTAGCTTCACGGTCCAAATCCGCCTTGTCTCATCCGCTTTTATCGTATCGGCTAATTCGTTTTTTAGATGGCCAGTCGAATCGGGCGCCACGAGGTTGGCAAATAATAGTTTTGCTAAAGTTTTTTCCGAGCTCGTAGTTGCGTATAAAGGATTCATCGAGTTAACCTTGCCCAAGGTCGCTTCACTATATTCGCCACCTTGCACAAAAGCCTCCGTCTCGAACGATTCACCGTACCAAATATTCTGCGTGATCGCCAACAAAAACACTACCAACACCAGTAGTACCCATTCCACTACCCATAAACGTACTTCGCGGATATTCGGTAAACGATCGACAAAACGCTCATTAAAATGCTTACCGGCGCGTTCGCCGAACTCGTTAGCTGCCGTCAAAAGACGTTGGCTAACCTTTTCCCTACTTTGCCCACTCTTTTTCTGTTTTATCTTCATTTATTAAACAATTAGAATTGCTAAAATCGACAGAACAAATACCACAACAATTACAATCGTAGCATTGAAGAGAGATTTCTCTAGACCACGGCGTTCGGTATTCAACTCACCCGAGCCACCGAAACCTGCACCAAGTGACGCACCACGCTGTTGCAACAAAATTAATAGAATCAGCAGAATTGCCGACACAAAGATTACTACATTTAGAAACACACCAATATCCATAGGTCTATTTTACACTAGGCATCCCTATATTGACAAGGAAGTTTATCAGAGAAATCACTAGACAGCTGCCAATTGCGCCCCAGAAACTCATCGTAACGCCCGGGATTAGTAGAATCGTCAGCCCTACCATCGCCGCATTCAAAATCAACGTAAACAACCCTAGAGTTAAAAAGATGAGTGGCAACGAAAAGATTGTCGCTATCGGCTTTACTACTGTATTTACTAACGAAAATATCAAACCCGCCGAAAGATATAGCCAGAACGACGTCTGCATCCACTCTGAGCCTTCTTTGAATCCACCAAAGAAGTTAATACAGATGTACATCGCTACGCTTGATACTATCCAGCGAATCAAAAATGCTGCAAATTGTTTCTTTATCATAAGCCTATTTTACCACTTTTACTTCAATGCGTCTTTGCGCTTCAACAGTGTATGGTATTGAATCGCAAAACGATGGCTTTCTTCATCAATCCGAGCAATTAGTTTTGCGATATGACTATCTCTCGCCAATTCCACCATCCGATAATCTTCTTCACCTTCCGGAATCACAATTCGCACTCGCGCATTTTTACTATGATCACCACTTTTATCGCGCCCAATTACTGGAATTTTCGCCTTGCTCACAATTTCCCGAATTGCCGAAATCTGCCCTACTGACCCGTCTAGTATTATCAAATCCGGTTTGCCCCAATCTTTCAAATGATTTAAGCGCCGCGTAATCACCTCGCGCATGCTCTCTGGATCATTGTTCTGCTGTTTTCGTAGTTTAAAACGTCGATATTTGGTTCGATCCGCCGCACCATTAATAAAGCACACCATCGAGCCGGTTACATCCTTTCCCGATTGATGACTAATGTCATACCCCTCAATGCGTACTGGCGGTTTTTCTAACCCAAGTAAATCTTGTAAATCCTCAAGCGCTTTATCTGACGATATATCTAATAACTCTTTATCGGAAAAAACAATCTTCGTTCCTAAACCTTTTAGGCCAAAGAATTGATTCCGATATTCCGCCGCTCGCTCATAGTCGCCCTCCTCTGCCGCTTCGTACATCAATTTTTCCAAGTCACGCACCAGCTTCTTACGATTCCCCTTCAGATAACTAATCAGACGACGTAAAGTTTGTTTATATTCTCGAGGAGTTGTTTTTCCTATCTCTATGCCCGGCGTCAATCCTAAATCCGTATTTAACGTCTTTTTGCCCATGTATGGCTTATCGTAATACGGAAAAATCCTGCGCAAAATCCTCAATGCTCTTTGAATCGTAATCTTACCATAATAAGGTCCAAAATATTGCGCGCCATCATCGTCAGGGTTACGCGTCATCGAAACATACGGCACTTCAGATTTCATATCGATCCGCACATAAGTTACAGATTTATCATCGCGTAATAGAATGTTCCATTTCGGCATATAGCGCTTAATCATCTCACTTTCTAAGAACAATGCGTCCATCTCCGTATCAACCACAATCCAATCCGTATCGTCTATTTCCGCTACTAGTGCTCGCGTTTTCGCATCTTTTCGTTCAGGTGACTGAAAATACTGACGTACTCTATTTCGCAAAATCGCCGCCTTACCAACATATATCACCTCCCCATCGCGGTTTTTATGAAAATACACCCCTGGCTCTTTCGGGAGTTCTTTCAACTTCGCTTTTAATTTTGGCGTAAGATTCATATGCTTTTATTGTACCAAAAGCCACCCTTACGAGTGGCTAATTGGACAATTATAGTTAGGCTCTATTGTTTTTTATTCCTCTTCTTCTTGCAGAAGTACAGAGGTGTTAATGATGTCTCCGCCTAATCCACCTAGCATATCTTCCATCATTGTATCGATTTCAGCTTTGAAACGGTTGTAGCAAGTATTGTAGATATTCTGATTACCGTTCGATTGTTCTTTACAATACTTCTCGGCCATTTCGAGGTAGCTCTTCTTGAATGCATCCTGAGCAACACTTAGAAGATCTTTTGCTGCGTCAGCGATGTTTATCGTATCTCCAGTCGGAGCAGTAACATCTTTGTTCTCATAGCCAACCTTAGCATCTATCACAACCGTTGCCGTATCACTCTTGACAGTACCCTTAATTGATTGAAGCTCATGTGACCAACCCTTAATACCGAGTTTAATCTCGGAAGTGGTGCCATCTTTCTTCTCTTCATCATCCGTACTACTTGAGCTACCACTATTGGTGCCCGTGCCGCTACTTAGGCAGGCCTTCATGTCCTTAAAAACGTTCAGCTCTTCTACGTCCTTACTGAAGGCTTTTGATTCGTCTTCATTCATCTTGACGTAGTAGTAAGTCAAGCCATCTGCGCTTTCGTTATCCTTATCATCCGGTACGATGAATGGATGAGCCTTATAGATGTCTGCAATTTTATTTTTTACCTCTTTGCTCGACATTTCATCTAAAGCCTTGGTCATACATTCGTAGCCTTCTTGAGCTTCTTTTGCTGAACCAAAGGTCTCGGCATTGATTTTATACCAAGTGCCATCAATCTTCTTTGCTACAGCTAAGAGCATATCTTCGTAAATCTTGACGTAGTCTGCGCTATCGCTATCGACACCCATGACAGCACCAAGATCCAAGTTTTTTACGGTTTCTTCGAGGTTACCAAGCTTAATAAAGATACCATCGCCGGAGATATATGCTCCGCTAAGTTCAACCTTTAGTGGGTTCCCCTCACTAAAATTAAGCGTCAAACCACCAGTACCACTGAAGTTAGTACTCTTATTATCGGCCTTAAAGTCAATATCAATACTCTTAATTGTTGAGCTATTTTTATCTTCATTAGGCGTAATTGTAGCTTTACCATCAAATTGACGAGCTTCAGCGCTCCAAATACCAGAAACCGCATCAGCCAATACGCGCTCTTTTGATTCGTGCATGATATAGAAAATCACGCCACCTACAATTGCGGCCAGAACTAGCACCGCTACTACGATGCCAATGATTAAGCCTTTTTTACTCTTCTTTGGCTCAGCGGAAGCATCCGCAGTCTTAGCTGGCGGATCTATTGGCGCTATATTACTAGCTGGCTCTGGCGTACTCTCAGTCGCCGCCGGCACCTCTGCCGCTTCTTTCGCCAACTGTTCAATCGTCGGCTCGCCTGTACTAGTAGTAGCTGCAGGCTCGCTTGTCGAAAAATCCGTTACGCCTGGCGTACTTTCAGCACCGCTAGCAGAATCGAATGTCGTATCACCACTTGGCGCAATTGTCTCCGAAGCATTATCCAATGGAGCCGTATCTGGCCCACCGAATGCCTTCTCCGAAGTCGAATCTGCGCCGAATGGATTTTCATCATTACTCACGTTTTCGCTCCTTAATGCATTTTCGTTATTAAATGGTTCATTTTCCGGCGTCAAATCCCCCGTCCCAATTGCGCCAGACAATTCCTCTTTTTGTTCTATTGGCTCCGGTTTCTCTTGAACCGTAATTTTTTCGCCATCATAAACTAACGGATTCTCAATCGTATCCTCTAAATCAGCGACAAATTCCTCTTCGGCAATCGCTTCTTCGTCAAAGACCTTCTTGTCGTCAACATCCATTAGTTAGCAACCGTCTACTCTTCTTCTTCGACTGGAGCATCATCGTTGATGCGAACTTCGCAACTAGTGTGGTTGCGTGCGCAAGTTTCGATTCTTTGATATTTCTCAAGTAGTTCGCTCGAGAAGATGAATAGCCATACTGAGACAGCGGCAAATAGTACCATTACAACACCAAATAAAATAAAGAAGAATTTGTATTTACCAGTTGCAACATGGCATTCTGGATTATTCTCTTTATAAATGCCTACTGGCAAAGAATTCTTCTTTGCTGCAGCCTTTTTAGTTGTTATTTTCTTCTTTGTGGCAGTTTTTTTCGTTGCCATAGCTAATATGCCCTCCTATAATTGTGCTTTAGCTTAAATATATCACAAATATTTTTAAATCCCAAATTTTTACATAAGCATTTATGCTATAATTATTCTAAGAAGATACGCATAATCTAAGGGAGAAGAAAGGCATCATAATTATGCAGAAAGAAGATTGTAATATTAAATTTATTCATGCCCGTCAAATTATTGACTCGCGTGGAAATCCAACCGTAGAAGCGGACGTAATTCTTGAAAGCGGCCATGCTGGTCGTGCCGCCGTGCCATCTGGCGCATCTACTGGTGCTGGCGAAGCGCTCGAGCTTCGCGATGGCGATAAGGATCGTTTTGGAGGAAAAGGAGTCCTTAAGGCCGTCTGGAACGTGAACAACAAAATTAGCGACATACTCGTTGGCAACGACGCTAGCGACCAACATCAGATTGACCGTCTCATGATAGACCTCGATGGCACCGAGAATAAGTCTAATCTTGGCGCTAATGCCATCCTTGCCGTTTCCCTCGCCTGCGCCAAAGCCGTCGCGCACGCCAAACACATGCGTTTCTATGAATATATCGCATCAATTGCTGGCACCGAGAATGAGATGAAGCTACCGATGCCAATGATGAATGTCATGAACGGCGGAGCACATGCCGATTGGTGTACCGATTTTCAGGAGTACATGATTATTCCAGTTAGCGCCGGCAATATGGCTGACGCGGTTCGCATGGGCGCCGAAGTGTTTCATGCGCTTAAAGGCATCCTTAAAGATCGTAAGTATGCCACTACCGTTGGCGACGAAGGTGGTTACGCGCCGTTTGTCAAAGATGGCAATAACGAACCACTAGAACTTATCAAACTCGCCGTCGAAAAAGCCGGCTACAAGCTTGGCGATGACATTGCTATCGCTATGGATATCGCTGCTTCTGAATTCGCCAAAGACGACCATTACGAGCTCAAGACTAATGGCGATTGGAAATCTAGCGAAGATCTCGCCAACTGGTATCAATGGATTATCGACAACTATCCAGTAGTTTCTATCGAAGACGGTCTTGGCGAAAATGACTGGGGTGGTTGGCATATGCTCACCGAGCGCTTCAATGATCGCCTCCAAATCGTCGGCGATGACCTCTTCGTAACTAACGCTAAATTACTTCAACGCGGTATTGATGAACGTGCCGGTAACGCTATCTTGATCAAGCCAAACCAAATCGGCACCCTATCTGAAACTATCGATGCCGTCTTGCTTGCTAAGCAAAATGGATTCAATTGCGTTATGTCACACCGTTCCGGCGAAACTGAAGATACTTCTATCGCTCACCTCGCTGTCGGTCTCGGTACAGGCCAAATCAAAACTGGTTCCCTATCGCGTACCGAGCGCATCGCCAAGTACAATGAGCTCATCCGTATTGCCGAAGCTAATTCTCGCCTTGGCCTCGAGAACCCATTCAAACGCTAATTATTCTAGCAAAATCTTCTCCCCAAAAAACCGTCGCCACTTTCCTCCGGCGACGGTTTTTATTTATGGCCTACAACTTACTTTTCGTATCCCGGCTTGCCTAAGAGCTCAAACATCCTTGTTTTATAAGCCTCTACGCCAGGCTGATCGAATGGATTCACGCCTAAAGTGAAACCGCTCAAAGCGCAGCTCATCTCAAAGAAGTAGATTAAAGCGCCTAGCGACCTTTCGTCGACCGTTGGCAATACAATTTCCAACACCGGCACGCCGCCAGACGTATGCGCTTCGCGCGTTGCAGCATTGGCGGTCTTGTTGATGTAATCCAATTCGCGACCTTCAAGGTATTTTAGCCCATCGAGATCATCGACCGCCTCTGGCACAGTTATACCCGCATATTCATCACGCACCTCTACGAATGTCTCAAATAGATTTCTGCGCCCCTGTTGAATATACTGCCCCATTGAATGCAAATCCGTCGAATCAATTACGCTAGCTGGATAAATACCTTTATGGTCTTTGCCTTCGCTTTCTCCAAATAGTTGTTTCCACCATTCATTAAAGTACATGAATTGTGGTTCAAAGTTTGCCAGAATCTCAATATTGTAATCCTTATCCAACAACATATTACGCATTGCTGCATATTCCGCCGCTAGACCGCCATCGGAAATCAAAGCGGCACGTTCTTCTGCCGCTCCATCCATCAGAGCGTCAATATTAATCCCAGCTACGGCAATTGCCAGAAGCCCTACCGCCGTTAGTACCGAATAGCGACCGCCGATATTATCTGGAACTACGAAACTCTCGTAACCCTTTGCGACCGCCTCGTCATGCAAAGCACCCTTTGCTGCATCTGTAGTAGCAAAAATGCGCTTTGCGGCTTCTTCTTCCCCATATTTATCGACCAACATCTTTTTAAATACACGAAAAGCGACTGCTGGCTCAGTAGTGGTACCCGACTTCGAGATCACATTGACTGAGAAGTCCGCATCGCCAACTTCGGCAATTATCCTTTGCAACGAACGCGTGCTTAGGCTATTGCCAGCATAAAGGATTTTTGTACGACTCTTTTCACCCCCTAAAGCTTCGATGACAGCACGATGGCCCAAATAGCTACCGCCAATACCGATACAAACAAGATAGTCGGAATTATCATTAATCTTTTTTGCCGCCTCTTTTATACGCGCAAACTCTTCTTTGTCGTAATCAATCGGCAAATTCACCCAACCACCAAAAGCATCTTGTTCGGCTTTAGCTACATAAGTTCTCGTTTCGTCTATCTTCTTCTGATATTCTTCCTCGTTGACTAATCCGCCTGTGTACTTAAAATTAATCATCAAATAGAACCTCCTTCCATATATTAATTATATCAAAGAGACAAAAATCCGCCTTTCGGCGGATTTCTCTTATAGACTTACTGCTATATCGTGTAGATCACTCGAATTCAAATGGCCATCTGGATCCATAATTATATATAGAACACCGCCATTGACCCAAGTCGCATTCGAGCCAGAGATATAAATCGTTAGCCCCTGCCCCTTAGCGATTGAGTAATCAGTGCCCCAATTTTTCTTCACATAATTCGCCAACACTGCTGCCGAATCCCAGCTCGACTTCTCTTCTTGTAGGGTAAACTTATGCCCCTGGTCGTTCTTGAAGTTCATCGTAATACGACCGTTATCTTCTTTGACCAATCCGTCCAAACGATAGCTTACTGGTACATAACTCGGGTAGGACTTCTCTATTCCCGCATGCATTGCCGCTACACGAGCCGACAAATCTGGCATATTCAAATAAACTAGATAACCGAGCAAAGCAATCGTAATTACGGCCATACTTGCCGCAATCGCAAACTTCTTTCCGCGGAAAAAGCCAGCCTTAGATTCTTTAGCTTCATTAAACTGAATTTGCATCGATTGTTTTCCTGCCGTAGCTCCAGCACCCTGGTTAACTCTATTCATACGACTTAAGGCTTGCTGAATTGCTCGATCCTTCATCTGCTGCGCCGTCAGAGGTTTTGCTGTCTGTGTCTGTTGTGCCGCTGCGGCACGCTTCACTGCAATTCTCTGCTTTGCTGCCACTGCTTGAGCATTCTTAATATAAACATCACCATTACGCTTTTGCGCGACCTGATGAATTGCAGCTTTACGCTGGGCTTGCTGCTTCTGCGCTTGGGTTTGCGCCTGTGCGACATTTACTCGCGCGACAGTAGCGCGACGCACGGCAATTTTTTCAACGCCATCAACTTTAACTTGCTGTCCGCCACCCTGCGTAGCTTTTTGTTGAGAAACAGCTTTCCGAATCGGCTGAAGCCTTACGCTGCCACCCTTCTGTAAAATCGCACGATTATAACCCTGACGCTGAACACCTTTAGAAGTTGCAGCCATAGTGCTATTAATCTTTGGTTTTGCAGTCGGTTTCTTTACGAACTTACGGTTTAAAGTTGAGGATTTCTGCATACGACGGTGGTCCATCGAACTAGCGTGATTTGTCGTTGAACCTTTCCTTGTATTACGAATGACTCCGTCCATTTTTCCTCACTTTATACTGCTAATGTAATTTTAAAACATAAGCAAGGCAGAATCAATAGGTAATTCTCAATTTTTAAAATAATTTTATTCAACTATGTTCTCGAATTTTAACCATAAGCATTTATTTGTTATATAATTATATTCAAAGCCAATAAAAAACTTGAGCTAGAAATAATGGACCGACAAAGAAAGAAGAAACTTCAGAATGCCCGCGTCATTATGACCAACATTTTCATGGGCATCTCTGTAATTGCGATTGTTTTTGTATTAATGTTAATTGCTATGGGCTACGGCTTTAACGACAAAGGTCGCCTTGAACAATCCGGCCTCATTCAAATCAGCTCCAATCCAAAAGGCGCAACGGTCGAAATTGATGGCGACGTTCAATTTAGCCATACCGACTTCAACAAAATGCTTAGCTCGGGTGATCATCGTGTCAAAATTAGCAAAACTGGCTATGACACCTGGGAGAAAACCATAAATGTTGATGCAGGACTACTGACGCGTGTCGAGTGGGCGCGCTTATTCCCTGTCAAAACCGATATTTCGACAGTTACTAGCTTTAGTAATCTACGCTTAGCCGAATTTTCAAGCAATCGTAAGAACCTCCTCACAATTGAGCACAATTCAACGGTTGCTCATTATATCAATGTCCAGGGTGAGAAAATCAACGCTCAGAAAGTTTCGCTGCATGAGATACTTAACGATAGCACCAACGATGTCCTGCAAGGCACTATCGAGGTTATACTCTGGAACGAAAACAGCAATAAGGCTCTTCTAACCTGGACTCACGACCAAAAAACTACCTGGCACCTCGTTGATTTTGAAAATTCTAGCAAAAGTATTAATTTGAACAAAAAATTCGGTCTAGCATTTACCGATATTCGTATCGCCAACGATTCCGCTTCTAAGCTTTGGGCGCTCGAAAATGGCAATTTACACATCATCGACACAAGCAATCAGACAATATCTGGCGTCCTTATTTCCGACGTTGAACAATTTACTAATAATAAAGACGTCGTAACCTATGTCGGCATCGACAACAGCGATCACAATTATCGTAAAATCCGAGTATTTAAAGAAGGAGAAAAAGGCTCAACTACTATCCTCAACCTTAAGGAGGAAAAACCAACCATAACCCTCGCAATGGGCACCTATTGGAATGAGTCGTGGCTAGCGTACAGCGTAAACAGTCACATCTCCGTATCGAGCGGTTCCTATCCGTCATATGACCGCCCAAGCAAAAACAGCTTTAAAGAGTTCATTAAACGCGATCTCGAGTATGAGCCTAGCCTTGCCAGCACTAATCACCTCGGTCGTATTATAATCTTCACTGGAAACAGTAATCTCACTTCAATCGACATCGAAACGCGCGACTATTATGACACCACCACTGAGACCGAAATTACAAAACTTAATTGGATTGACAGCTACATCATCTGGGAAAACGCTAATAATAAAATAGTTATTCGAGATTTCGACGGCGACAATCGTCGCGAAATTCTCGATGTGAACAACGAATATCCAGTCAACATCACCGAAAATAATCGCTGGCTTTATTATTTCGAAATCAAGGCCGCTGACGCCGACGAAAACGGCGAAGCTAAAGAAGTCACCAAAAATACTTCCTTAGCAGAAACTATCTATATCCTTCAACGTCAAAAACTAGAATAAGTAACTAATTAAGATTGACCAGTTAGCCACTTCCAAAAACCTTCGAGCGGAGAGTCGTGATTGGCTGGCATCTCCGTATTTCCATTGTCAGTTTTATCTTCTTCCGGATCAGGCGTTGCCGCATTGTCGTAACTAGGCGTTATTTGCTCGCCATATACCAATAAACGCTCACGCGAGGTCCCTAGCGGCACGCAAGTAATCAGCGTTATCATCGGCTTTCCCTCATTGTCTTTGGCAATCTTACGCAAAGAAGCCACATCGGTAGGCTTCACGGTCTTAGTGCCAGTTACTTTATAAGTGTAACGAACACCCTTGTAATCCATATAAATTAAGTCACCATCTTTCATACGCGTTAAGCCAGAAAAGATAAACTTATAGTTACTTTGTTGATAGATATTTCCTGCCGAATGCCCAGATATTACAAAATTCCCAATCTCACCAGGTTTAGCGGACGCGCCCGGCACAGCAAAGTTTGCTACGCCGTTATCCATTGCAACATTCATCGAGTTTACATCATTTTTCACGCCAAATATGACCGGAACCTCAATGTTCAGCTTCGGAATCATCAAATATGGTTTTTCGTGCGTCTTGATTGAAAGCGTCGGATCAATTGCTGTAATCTCGCTTACTTCAGAATTACCCGGCGACATATAGGCCACAATATGTGACGCAATTACCTGATTATACTGGAAACAAACCCCGAGCAATAATATTATTCCACCGATGATTATAGGTATAAAATGGCGCGAACGACGAATCTTGCTTGCGCGCTCCTCGGCCTTACGACGAATTTTCGCCCTTATATCATGTTGAGCTTCTTCGGAATCTTCAATCACCATTGGCATCGTAGGTGGCGTATAGGCAGCTTGTTTCTCTTTGCGCTCTCGTTCAAGCTGATCACGCTCCATTTTCATCTTTTCGCGCGCTACATATTCGCGTGCCGCCTTGCCGTAATACTCACCATAGTATTTTTGATAATAATTTTGCCACGCCGAATGATACTTCTGCCAATCCTGAGAAGTTACTCGCGGAGCCGGAGAAGCCTTTGTGGGCTCCTTATACTCTTTCTCCTGCGTGGTTTTATAGGCTTCAAGTAGCTTCTTGCGTGCCAAATCGGTGACAGTCTGCTGCTGCCTGCGCGCACTCAACTGAGCTTCAGTTAAACCAGATGATTGCCCTACGGCGTGCGCCGGTTTATTTTTCGCAGCTGCTGCCCAAGCATTCCAGCTCGGCATTGCGCTACCCTGCCCACCATTCTTATTATCCATTGCCCTTATTCTAGCATAATTCACTGTTTCATGATAGAATCTAACTACGCAAATAGCGCGTTTTCCAATCTGGGCGAGTGGTGAAATTGGTATACACGACAGACTCAAAATCTGTTGGCAGCAATGCCGTGAGGGTTCAAGTCCCTCCTCGCCCACCAAAGACAAAAAGATAGCCTTAAGGGCTATATTTTTGTATTATAATATGCATATGGGCAAGCACACTTTACGCTATCTAGACGAGCAGCAGTATAAAGTCAAAAAGAAAAAAGATTCCAAAAACAGCTTTTTCAAAAACCATCTTTTAATTATCTTTGCTATCGTCGTCTTAATTCTGAGCGCCCTAATCACCAACATTATCTTATTTGCAGATGAATTCTTCTACATCAATAGTTGCACGCTCGGTTATGAAGTAGATTGCGCCGGCGTCAGCTCAAGCGCAATTACCGCATATGTCATCCTCATGCTCCTGCCGATAGCGCTCACCGTTTTCACAATCGTTCGCGCTTTCCAGAAAAAGCAAAAAAGGTCCGCCATTGTTGCTATTTTACTAACCATAATTGTCATCCTCACGCCTTTAGCTATCCCTAGCATCTACTCCTCTTATGTCTCTCGGTATGACCAAGCTACTATCCTCTCGATCGAAGCCCCCAACAATAATTGTAAGCTAATCGGCCTTACGCCAAACGACAACAGTACATGTCGTATTCATTCGGGAGCGGCGCCTTTTTCAGGCGATAAACTTCATAATACCGCCCAAATCGCTGTTAAGACTGGCGACGATCTAATTATCGTTCACCTCGATACGAATCTAAATATCCTCAACGCCACTAAGCAGAACATCCACGTCTGTAGCTATATCAACGGAAGCTCAACTGCTGATTGCTATGAACTGCGTTACTCGGACGAAAAAGCCAGCGTCCAGGAAGATATCTACTACACATATAGCTATCTACACAATAAGCTAACTATTACGCCGAAACAGTAAAACTATTTATTCTCTTCTTTTGCCTGTTCTGCTTCTATTTCAGCACGAACTTCTTTTTCGATTTTTTCGCGTAATTCCGCCTCTATTTGTGTACGCAACTCAAGCTCAATCCGCTTACGCAATTCCGCCTCATTAACAACCTGGCTAAGCGGCTCCTTAGGGGCTATCTCATTGGCGTTTTCGTCTTCAATCATTTCATTCTTACCGCTCTTTTTCTTTTGGCCACGTACTAGAATTGGCGTAGTAATCACGCTAAAAGCAAACACGATTCCGATAATTCCCATCAATTTCGCCGTCATTTCGTCCAATTTGAAGCCTTCAAAGCTTATCTCTGCTATGCCCAAAATGGCCAAGATTGCACCGCAAACTAATGCTGTCGTCTTTATCGCCGCAATCACTGTCGTACGACTCTTAAAACTTAAATAGTTCGCCAACAGAGTTAGGAAGACGGCCAAAATAATACCATCACCAATTATTTTCCAACTTGTTTTCTGAGCAATT
>JAGCSL010000054.1 GCA_017964115.1 Candidatus Saccharimonadota bacterium | reverse complement strand
CACACTTTCTAATATTACGGTCACCAAAACTGGCGACTCCGACGGTGGCGACAATACCAGCTTTTATGGTACCAACTCTGCCATCATCGCCAAAAGTGGCGCTAACTTAACTATCAAAAACGCCACTATTACTACCGATGCAAATGGCGCCAACGGTGTCTTCAGCTACGGCGGTTCCGCCACGACTAACAATTCATCTTCGGATGGCACCACGGTTAATATTTCCGACTCCACTATTACTACCAAAAAGAATAATGCTGGTGGCATCATGACTACTGGCGGTGGCATTATGAATGCGACAAACCTCACTATTAACACGGCTGGTACTTCTAGTGCAGCGATTCGCTCCGATCGCGGTGGCGGAACTGTGACAGTTGATAAAGGTACCTATAAAACTACCGGCCAAGGCTCGCCAGCCATCTACTCCACGGCAGATATTACTGTCAAAAATGCCACTTTGACCGCCACCGCTTCCGAAGGAGTCGTAATTGAAGGCAAGAATAGCGTCACGCTCGAAAACGTCGACCTGACCGACACGAATAATACTCTTAATGGTCAATCAACTACTTACAAAAACATCTTCCTTTACCAATCCATGAGTGGCGATGCGGCTTCGGGCAAAGCGGTCTTTACATCCAAAAACTCCACTATTACTACCAATAAAGGCGATAGTTTCTACGTCACTAATACTACGGCCGAAATCAATCTCGAAAACAACAAAATCGTCAACAACGATGCCTCTGGCAACTTCCTCCGCATCCAAAAAGATTCTTGGGGTAAATCCGGCAGTAACGGCGGCACAGTCACGCTCAATATGACGAATCAATCCGCCACTGGCAATATTGTGGTCGATTCCATTTCGAGCCTCACCATGAGCCTCAAAAATGGTTCCGCATTCAAGGGCGCAATCAATAATGCCAATGCTGGCACAGTTTCCTTGACCTTGGATAAAAGTAGCACACTCACATTAACTGGCGACACTTATCTCAAGTCACTCACTAATGCCGATTCTAGCAACAGCAACATTAACACCAACGGCTACAAACTTTACGTCAACGGCACCCTACTCAAGTAGGGTGGCCGCTGGCCATTAATCACTCGAATCGATATCGAGCGTCATCGCAATCTTATAGTCTGAATAAGCCTATTTTATTTCGTCGTCAACTTATTCACATTATCTATTTTTTATGTTATAATATGCAACAGAACTGTGGTGGTTCGTATTTTTTTACATCAAGGAGGTACTTGCCATGGCGAAGGTATGGGATCTGTCCGACTACAGCCAGCACTGGACGATCGAGCAGCAGCTTAAGGCCATGCTGGAAGGAAGCAGCAAAGTTCGTTACTACAACGGGGTTTACCCCAACAGTGTCGAAGATGTTCGCATCAATTCTGACGGCACTGCCGACGTTGACCTTTACGGCACCGACGAGAATGACCGCAAGGGTCACTACCACTACCACCTGAAGCTGTACGAAGATGGCAGCTTCGAGATTCGCAACTGTCACAAGAAGTAACCACCACCACTTTTCTCAGCCTCGCGCGTTTCATCGCGCGGGGCATTTTTTATATTTTCTCAATAACAATATTGGACGAGCCTTCTTCTAAAGCACTATGCTCATCTAAATGGTAATGACTGCCCGCTTCTTCCGTCGCCAGCTCGGTCAGCTGTTTTGCTAACGACAATAAACCTTCTTTGTTTGCCGAAATTGTTACTTCGTCTTCTGTAGATTGAACTGAAATCTTAAAACCATCTACCCAGTCTAATTTCATTACAAATATTCAACTAATTCGTCTATTTTTTTGCGCTGGTCATGCATATGGCTGCCATGATCCTCGTCCGAACGATATCCTAATGGCAGTACGCAAATTGGCTCAATGTTTTCTGGCAAATTCAAAACCTCGGCCAGTTTTTGGTTGCCCCAGGCCCAGGTCCAGATATTATCAACGCCCAAATTCGTAGCCTCTAGCATCATATGTGTTGCAACTATGCAAGCATCCACGACGCCACTTGCATGTTTGCCGTCACTCGAAAAACTTTCGGTATTATTCGCGCAAACTACAAGGGAAGTTGGCGCGCCATAGCGACAAGGATGTGCCTCATCGAGTTTCTTTATAGCATCTTCGCTTTCTATCACAAAAATCTTAAAATCTTGCATATTCTTGGCTGTCGGCGCCACGCGTCCAGCTTCTAAAATCTTGTCCAACTTCTCACGCTCTAAAGTTTTGTCGCTAAATCTGCGCGTTGAACTACGTTTGCGAATTACTTCTTCAAAATCCATAAAACCTCCTTGTAATGGTCGGGGCTACCAGGATCGAACTGGCGACCTCACGTCCCCCAGACGTACGCGCTACCGCTGCGCTAAGCCCCGTTAATATATATTATAATAGACATATGAAAGAGCAGCATAAAGAAGAGCCGAACAAAAAAGACAAAAAAGCCAAAGAAACAAAGCAGCCAAAGAATTTCCTAGAGAAGCTTTTTGGCGGCATTAACCTGACGTGGACGAAGCTTATTATTTCCGCTCTTGTTATAGGCGTACTGGTTGGCCTCATTATGTGCATTCCAGCCATCGAGAATACTGCGCTTACTGATATTGGGGTTATCTTATATTGGTGGATCCTCTTTGGCGTCATTATTATTATGAATAGTAAAAGCAATCTCGATTCGGCGCTCAAGTGTTTTGTCTTCTTTTTAATTTCTCAGCCGGTAATTTATCTCGTCGAAGTTCCATTCAAGGAAATGGGCTGGGGACTCTTTGGCTATTGGCGCCAAACTTGGATGTGGTGGACTCTTGCTACGCTCCCGATGGGCTTTGTGGGCTACTGGATAAAAAGCCAGAAATTCTATTCTGCTATCATTTTAGCTCCCGCCTTAATGCTTGTGGCGCGCGAAGGAGTCTCTGGGTTTACTGACACGCTATTTTTGCTTAGGGGATTCTTTTGCGCTGCAATCGTCGTCGCTTTACTACTTGGCACGTTAAGGAGCTGGAAACTACGTGGCCTTTCCGTTGCAGCAGCAATAATTTTTGGCATTATCTTTACAGTAATATATGCACCTAAGCCAGAAGATTACATCTTCGGTCTTTCTTTTGACGTCGCCAAGTATGGCATCACGACCGAAAAAGAGTGGAGAGTAGAATCTGATTTCGGCGAGCGTGCCACTCTTGAAGCGGAACCCTCCTATGACGATGAAGGAAATGAAACGGGCGAAACTTTTTATTATTTTAAGATTCATGGCAATGGTTACGATTTTGGTACGCATAGTTTCAAATTTATTGCTCCAGACGAAGAACGCAACTGCACGCTCGAAATTG